>JAFCZU010000592.1 GCA_019314185.1 Deltaproteobacteria bacterium
GCCGTAAGTTTGAAACATTCTGTGACATTTTATTCCTCCTTCCCCACCCTCCATATATACTTTAAATTATGGGCTGGGAAGTGTCTCACTTATATTGGCACAGAGGGCTTTTCATACCTTGCATTCCAAGAACTGATTCAATATTATATCCCAAGCTTTTCAGACTCACGAAATAATAGGAACAAGGCATGCTTTCTGACCTCCAAGGACAAATCGAAAGAGTCACATACAGCAATGAAGAAAACGGGTACACCATTGCCAAATTAAAGGCATATGGGCAACGGGACCTCGTGACTGTTGTCGGCAACCTGATGTCTCCTATGGCCGGTGAAATCCTTAAGATGAAGGGTGAATGGGTAAATCATCCTGTATACGGTCAACAGTTCAAGATTGTTCAGTACATAACAACTGTTCCAGCATCAGTTTATGGAATCCAGAAATATCTTGGGTCTGGTCTGATCAAAGGCATAGGCCCTGTCATGGCCAAAAGAATTGTTGCCAGGTTCGGGAAAAAGACTCTCGATATCATAGAAGAAGATATTGAAAAGCTGGCAGAAGTTGACGGTATAGGTACGAAGCGTATCACGATGATCAAACAGGCATGGGAAGACCAGAAGGAGATACGTGAAGTCATGATTTTCCTGCAAACGCATGGTGTCAGTTCAGGTTACGCGACAAAGATATTCAAGCAATACGGCAAAGAATCTATCAATGTGGTACAGAAAAACCCTTATCGCCTGGCAACAGACATCGTTGGTATTGGATTTGTTACTGCTGACAGGATTGCTGAAAAACTGGGATTTGCAAAAGATTCTGAGCTAAGGGCTGAAGCTGGCATCCTCTATGTTTTACATCAGCTGTCAGATGATGGCCACGTCTACTATCCTTATGATCCGCTTATAGAGAAATGCCAGACAACCCTTGAAGTCGACCGGGATGTTCTCGTAAAAGCTTTCGGTACCATTGTCGTCAATAAACACATTGTCATCGAGGATCTGAACGAAGAAGTTGAAGAATTCAAAGAAAACAATAAGGGTGTCTACCTGGCCAAGTTTCACTTCTGTGAAACCAGTATCTCTGACCGAATGAAAATGTTGCTAAATGCGCCCAAATCAATCAGGAAAATCGATTCAGGCAAAGCTATAGAATGGGTACAGGAACAACTTTCAATCACACTGGCAGAAAAACAGATAGATGCAATAAAATGCGCTGCTGAAAACAAGGTTATGATTATCACCGGCGGGCCTGGCACAGGCAAAACCACAATCATTAACGCCATACTCAAGATCTTTTCAGGGGCCAAAGGCAATATCATGCTGGCAGCTCCTACCGGCAGGGCTGCAAAACGAATGAGCGAAACCACAGGATACGAGGCAAAAACAATACACCGCATGCTTGAGTACAGTATCGGGAAAGGAGGATTTCAGAAAGATGAGGATGATCCTTTAGACTGCGACATACTGATCATAGATGAAGCTTCGATGATTGATACAATCCTGATGCATCATTTACTGAAAGCTATTCCGCCCAGAGCTACATTTATCCTGGTCGGAGATGTTAATCAGCTTCCGTCTGTGGGAGCAGGTAATGTTCTCAAGGATATTATCGAATCCAATGAAGTGCCTGTAGTTGAATTGAACGAGATTTTTCGGCAGGCAAAAGAAAGTTTGATTATCGTCAATGCTCATAAAATCAACGAGGGCGTAATTCCGTCAATTAAATCATCGAAAGAAAAGCTTGAAGATTTCTATTTCATAGAGCAGGAAGACCCTGAAGAGGTTCTTAAACTTATTCTGGAGCTTACAAAAGAGCGAATACCGCGTCGCTTTGGTTTTAATCCGGTTGATGATATACAGGTACTCAGCCCAATGCACAGGGGCACAGTCGGTGCTGAAAATCTTAACATAGAACTTCAAAACGCTTTAAATCCGGGAGAAGGCGGAATACTCAGGGGCAACAGGAGTTTCCGCATTAACGACAAGGTTATGCAGATCAGAAACAATTATGACAAGGAAGTTTTCAACGGTGATATCGGAAGAATCGCCGGAATAGATACAGAGAACCAGGAAGTAACCATTTTGTTTGATGGCCGGGACGTAAGTTATGATTACAGGGATATGGATGAAATTGTTTTAGCTTATGCAGTTTCGGTACACAATTCTCAGGGTTCTGAATACCCGGCTATTATTATCCCTGTTC
>JAFCZU010000593.1 GCA_019314185.1 Deltaproteobacteria bacterium
AGATTCTGCTTGCTCTACCAGAACATCTATGGTATCATCATCTATCAGAGAAAGTATCTCATCAACTGGGTTTTTCAGATTTCCATGATGTCGTTTTACCATCAAAAAGCCAAAAATCGATAAGTAACTGAGGTCTTCATTTTTCTCGAACAAATATTGCTTCAGCACGAAATATGTAAAAATCGCAGAAATGAGACCATGTTTTGTATGAGGTTTGTTCTTAAAAGATGCTTTACGTTTTTCATCTGTTTCTCTGATGTATTCCTGAAAAAATGATGTTGCCTTGCCAAAATCATGACAAACACCAAGGATATATGCGATATCTCCAAGAATTGTCTCATCAAGATCTGGTAAGCACAATCGCTTATCCTTGACTGTTTGTTTAGTTAGATCACCAACACCTTCAAGATGCATTCGAAGAGGTTTTTTTGGATGGGATAGTAATTCATAAGAAGACAATTCGTTCATTGTTCTCAAGCTCCCAGAATTTACCAACCTTTGCAGCAATTTTAGCACCCTTTCGCTCAAATGCTACCTTCGTGTATTCTCGCACTGTTCTATCTGGTTCCATCTCAATTGGATGAGTTTCAGAGAAATATTCTCCATCTTTCTCAAAATCGATTTCCACATGTGAACCATTTGGAATTGGAATAGCAGAATCAATTTCAACAAAATTATTGCCTTCGATTTTTCTACATTCAAATTCCCCTATGAACTTAAAATTTGCGATGTGCTCACTTAATCCCAGACATGTGGTATAAACACATTTGTGATGTTCAAGAAATTCCCGTGCTTGATTATAAATCCAGGGGTCAGTGTGGCGAAAATATATTCTGAATTTTGCATCCTTTAGAAACTCAAAACGTATCTGTGTTCTGGTTTTTATTCTATTCAATGTCCGAATACTTTCGGTGTCAATCAAATTTTCAGCGATTCTCACTTTTTTTGTTGGTGATACTATTCGCACGGCAATGTCAGCTTTATCCTTGGTAAAATGCTTGAGATACTCTTTTTTATCAAGACCGATTATTCCTGCAATAAGCCCACATAATGCTGTTCTTGGTGGAAAGGAAAATGTGAGAGGTGATGTTGTGGTGTAGTACTTTCGGAAATGTGCATACTCACCCCATACATCAAACACCAATACATTGTTCATTGCAACACCTAAAGTTCAATCTCTTTTGTTGTTATACTAGATTCCTTGAAGCATTCTACCATAGTGCATTTATTTCCATTACAGAGTAGATTCAATCTACCATCTACTTTATATTCGACATTTTGAATCTTGTCTTTGTTTCCAGAAAGTGTATTGATTAGTTCTGTAACATCAATCTTGAATTGAGATATGTCGCGGATTTCATCATCTGGTACATTGGCAGAAAGTTTAAGCATGGCATTTAAATCGCCGATATGATAGTTTTCGTCTATGTAATTAACTTTCAATAATAATCTTGGAACTTGACCGGCTTTTGATCTTGATATAAGATTCTTTGTCCCATTCCACATACCATCAAGAAGCAACTTAACATCATCTTCTGTCAATTTTGTCTCCTTGGCTGCATTTTCATTGATAATGCCATAAAAACAGATCAATGAGTAAGGCAAAACATAGCTTTCTGTGAATGTACCTTGCCCTTTTGCTTCTTTTGATGGCATTACAGTTGTGCCTTTGATGAAATTTAATTTCACCTTATGCAAAGAACGTCCAATTTTGAACTGAACCGGACCTGTAAGTGTAATTGTTTTCTTTTTTATTGCAGTTGTTGAACCAAACAGTCGTATATCTACACATTTGTTTAATAAATCCTCTTTCGCGGATTCATCTGATACACCTAAATCAGTCAAACGATCTTCTTTAGTTTTAAGTTGACCATTATCATTACGAACCCCCCTGACAAATATTTCTTCATTCTTAAAATCATGCAGATAATCACGAATTGTTCTTTTAAACCTTACATCGGTTACAATATTGATTCCAGTTTCTTCATCAATTCTCGGTTTATTTTCATCCAGCGGATCGCCATTAGGATTCGCATCTTTAATATCATACAAAAATACGAGTTCTGATCGATTTTTTATTTCACTCATTAATCTCACCTTTTGTGTTTTCATTTTCTTTGTTTGAATTTGATTTCAATAAGTAGTGTAGATTCATTCCAAGAACAAAATAAAAGCTGATTTCATCTTTTGATATATTCC
>JAFCZU010000594.1 GCA_019314185.1 Deltaproteobacteria bacterium
AACGATCATGAAGATTGTTGTCGAAGGTGTAATTGAACTCAATATGATCTCGGCTTAGTCCTGTTTTTAAATCATCGAGTTTACCTCTGAGCTCCACTTCCCGATAGGTATCACGCCCTGTTACCAGGTAAAGGCTCAACGTATTTTCCATAGGTTCCAAAATTTCGCAAAAATTCATGAGGTTGTAGATTTGGTACTGTAAACGGATGTATGGATCGCAAATCTTAATAGATTTAGCGCCCCGTAGATAGGGAAGGAAAAGCTTTTCAAATGAGATTCCCTTCTGCCCCTCGACAATGTCCAGTGTTTTTTCTTCGGGATTTCGATCAGGTGACAAAGGATCCACCTTTTTGGCTTCTTCTTCCGGGTCCGGTCGCTCATCTGGATGTGAAAGTTGGAATTCATCAGGAATCTGACTCTTTATGGTGATCCATTTGTATTCCTGATCAATCTTGGACAACTCATCACGGATCTGTTGGCGCATCCGAACCGCAGGATTCACACAGTATGAAATGAACTCTTCTTCGCTCAGCTCAAGGTCGGGGAAAAGCAGCTTCAGATATCCTTCGGCCAACCGAGCGATAGCTTTGTTATCACGCATATCCTCACATTGCGGCAGTTGTAAACTCTGTGAGACATAGTCCGCGTACCGCAGATCGACACGCAGCTCATGTAACACTTCGCTAAAGAAATCTCCCTTAAATCCAAGCGATTTTGAGGGTGTGTTCCTGGACACGCGCGGCATGAACCACCCTTCAATCAGCCCGTGGACTCGATCAATGAAGGCCGATTCTTGAAGGGCGGTCGGCAGTTCCTTAAATATCCCGTCGCTTTCATACAGCGGCAATCTGTTGATGCCCATCTTGATATTCCCTAACATAACAAATCCGGACTCTGACGTTCCCATGTCCCCTGTTGCTCTGCGATATCTGCCGCTTTCAAGATACATCTTGAGGGCCGCCATAGCCTCGCCGGACGCATCGGTATGAATCTTTTGGATTTCATCGACCACAACGACATCATATCGTGGAATGAGACCGATTTGCTTTGTGTTGCTGTTGAAAAACAAAGCAGGCGCCGAGAGTTTCCCGCCTGGTATTACGGCTGCATACCGGCTGATATTGCGAATGACTTCCCAGTACCTTTCGGCGCCAGTTCTGTAATATTGACCCTCGGCTCGACCAAGGGGATAATTCTGCTGAGGAGCAAGAGTTTCTGCGACAACCGGTGAACGTCGGGATTGAATTGACAACTCGACACCAAGAGGTCTATCCACTCGTCTATATCGAAGTGTTTACGTGAGTCCCGGAAATAGTCTAAATCAATCCCTGGGGTTTGAAACGCTTTGAATTCGACCATCCATACTTGGCCTTTCTTCACGTCCTCGCCGTCAGGGGGCACATACCGCAATGTTCCCAAACCCCACATGCCCGTTTTCAGGAGCATGGGATTGTTGTCAATGATATCCTTTTGCACCATCCCATTGCTGACATCCAGCAGCGGAATGCTCAGATCGTGCGTGTGACGTTCCAGATTCACATTGACCCGAAAGTCATCCAGAATGCGGACTTCCTCTTGCTCCATAAGGCGATTCAGGATCATATTCTTGTCCGCTTTTTGCGGTAAGTATTTTGAGATCGTATTGACAATTTCGGTTCTCCCGTCATCCGTAAGTTCATCTCCGTCCAGAAATTGGCTGACGATCCATTCACCGACATAGACGGGAATCGATCGAGAACCGAATCCGGCTTTTCCCATGAGACCTTTGTTGATAACGACCTCGCCGTAATAGTCTTTTGCTTTGCATTCAAATGATATCATGTTTTTTCTTGCCTCCATCAAAGGTCTCTCAAACTAAACCCGCCTGCCATGGCGGACTTGAATTCACATTCAAGCGTGAGGGAAAGGGTGTGTTGTTCGCCGGATACTTCATATGCGATCTCGATTTCCAGAATCTTTTCCCCCAAAGCCGCTTTCTTGAAATAGCAGCTCATTTGAAGAGTGTTCACGCTTCCAGCCGGTATTACCGTAACTTCACAACTCTTGAGGTCAGTTTCAGGGGACCTTACACTGGCTCGAAGAATACGGATGTCGATAGCGTTCGGGTTCTGTATCTCAACCTTCAGGGTCACGACTCGTTGGATATAGAATTTAGCCCTACCCGTTTCTTTTACCATGTCCAGGTTAAGAAAACGCGTAGCAGGCGTTTTCCAGGCAGCTTTTACCAGTTTGTATATAGCTGTCGGAACAATAACCTCTTCCGGGGTCCCCCCACGAACGGTATTGTGTCCCTTGGGTAAGAAAAAAATTTTGTCATCCGACACAAAGGGTTGCTTGAATCTATGCCCCAATGCCCACAGGTTGTCAGGAATATCATCCACCTGTTTTTCGTCTACTGCTGCGAACCGGTACTTCTCATCCGGAAACAGCTTATTGACGACCGTAGAATCGAAAGACCGTTTTTCTTCTTCAAGCATGCGGCCGGCGCCGTGATCCGTTACGACATAAACGCTGAAATGCTCCCTTGGCCCGGCCCACTCCTTTGACAGCCTGTTTACAGACTCCGCCATACGTGCAAAGAGACGATTCAACTCCTCCTCATACGATGTGTTTTTTGATTCCACGTCAGAGTGAAGCAGCTCATCCGCGTCTACGAAATTAAGAAGAACGATGGCAGCCTCCTGCGGAGCCGCCATCTCCGACATTGCCTTCAGGTTGTTCAGGTACACAACCTGTTTGTTGTTCCAGTCAGCCTTTGCACGCGCCTTGAGAATGGCCTCGTAATTCGCTGCATCATTCTGCCATTCTCCGCTCAGGAGAACAGGTTTGTTGTATTCCGTAATGGTCGGCAACGCTGCGAAACGATACTGTAAATCATGCCGACTGAATCCGACGTTTCGAAGCGCGTCGTCCAGGAGGCTTACAAAAGTCAAAGGAAGGCAATCAACAAGGAGGATGATCGACAATTCGTCTTCCGAACCGCTCGATGAGAGGATTCTCAAGCAGTGAATCAGGCTGAGGTTTGAATCTTTGTGGATGGACGCATATTCCTCAATAAACCATTCTGAAAAGCGCGCCACCGTTTTCTCTAATTCTTCATCATAATGACCGTTATGAACCTGCCAGGTGCGATATGGGGTATATTCCTCCGTTGTCCATCGAATCCACTCAACGCCACTCCATTCTTCTTCCGGCCCGAGCAGAGTTGGGCGGATAGGCATGACACAGTAACGGAGGGAATTCAGTTTGTTTTCACTCACACCGGGACAAGACCTGAACTTGGCCTGAACCTTTTGAACATCCTCTTTGGTTGGAGAAAACAAATTGCCTTTGAGAATTCTTGAAACAAAATGATATTCTTGAAAGAGCCTCCCGGAAGTCCATCCCACGACTTTCTGAAACTCATCGCTTGAAGTTACTTGCTTGTGTATTTCTTCAAAAAGCAGTTCAACCTGGGTCAGTATCTGCTCCCTTGCCGTGGGTTCCAGGGGCAAATCGTAAACTGCCTCAGCAGGCACCTTCCGCACAAATAGAACCTGCTCCGGAGCGAGCACGTATTCCAGCAACTTTTCGGGGTAGCCGTGCAGGCAGGCCCATAAGCTGAGCCACTGCCAAATTTCGCCTGCATTTTCATAAAGCCGGTTGCTGATATCTTTTACCCATGTTTCGTTACTACCCTCCGCCCATTTTTTACATTTGCTTTCTAAACAGCGATACAGTATAGGGTGTTGCTTGAATGCGGCTTTCGCATCATCACTAACGAGCGCTTTGATCACATCGACGAGGTCTGCCGTATTGAGCATATCAGATTGAAATGCGTGGCCCAGGAGATGTATCAGCAAACGATTGGTGAAGCTCGCCTGGTCTTTCTGAGAATCAACCTCTATCTCCAACAAGCTCTGTTCGAGAACATCTGCATCGGTCAGCCAATCAGGCACCCGCACATTCCACTGTTCAGCCAATACCAGGTGGGCCGTCATTTCGTTGAAACTTGCGGGGCAACTAATCTGTTTGATGAAATCTCGCAGCCAGGCAAAGTGGTTCTTTGAACGCACCCACACTTTCAGACCGGCACCCGATGACCCTCCGAGTGATAACTCCTGGCACGCCCGCACATAATCCTCATCACGCTCTACCAAAAGGACATCATTGGGCGGAGTGTGAGCTAACTCTCCGATATAGTTGACTGATACCTGCTTTTTATCTTCCGCAGTCACACTCCAGCTCCTCATTTATCCTCGTTCAAGTCACTCAATAGCGTTTCAATCTTTTGAGCCCTGTCCTTACTCAGCAGTTTCTTTTTCACTCCATAGCTGATTACGGA
>JAFCZU010000143.1 GCA_019314185.1 Deltaproteobacteria bacterium
ACAGGCTCAAGAGATTATTAAGAACACTTTTGAAAGCCCTTTTGACAAGGTGCGTTTTACGTATTTTATCAAAAACCTTTTGAACAGAATTGATGAAGATTCATTTACCTATCAAGGGCAATTCATACCTGATTCATATAAGCCTTTCATTAGCAGATACATAAGAGTAGACAAATTTAATGATGGTGAGAATAGAATTGATATTCTAATTGTATATCTAAATAAAAACACATCAATAGAACATGCCCGCACCATGCAAAGAAATTTTATTGCAGGATACTTGCAGGGCAAATATGGAAGTACAAATGAAAAAAACGCAGCCTTGGTTGCCTTTGTATCTCCTGATAAAGCAGATTGGCGTTTTTCTTTGGTTAAATTGGATTATTTGTTTAAACCAAGAAAAGATGGAATTCCCAAAGCTATAGAAGAATTTACCCCTGCCCGCCGCTGGTCGTTTCTTGTAGGTGAAAATGAAAAAAGTCACACCGCACAAAGCCGTCTTGTGAAAATGCTGGCAAACGACGAACATGACCCGACCCTAAAAGAAATCGAAAAAGCCTTTGATATTGAAACTGTCACAAAAGAATTTTTTCTCAAATACCGTGAACTTTTCCTGCACACCAAGGAAGAGCTGGACAGGGTTGTTGAAAAAGATCCGAAAATCAAGGCCGATTTTGAGGCCAAAGGCGTTGATACTGTAAACTTTGCCAAAAAACTGCTGGGTCAGATTATATTTCTTTATTTTTTGCAGAAAAAAGGCTGGTTCGGCGTTGGCCGTAGTGATGACTGGGGCACCGGTTCAAAGCATTTTTTACGGGAACTGTTTGAAAAAAAACATTCCGATTATAACAACTTCTATGACGACATTCTGGAGCCGCTTTTTTATGAAGCCCTGCGCACTGACCGAAGTCATGACGATGGTTATTACAGCCGCTTTAACTGCAAAATCCCCTTTTTAAACGGTGGCCTTTTTGACCCTATCGGTAATTACGACTGGGTAAAAACCGACATAATTATTCCTGACAGACTTTTTTCCAACAATGTAAAGACAAAAGAGAGTGATATTGGAACAGGCATACTGGATGTGTTTGACCGCTACAACTTTACTGTTAAAGAGGACGAACCGCTGGAAAAGGAAGTGGCAATCGATCCTGAGCTTTTGGGAAAATCCTATGAAAAATTCAATGCCATCCGGCCTGATAATTATGCGGAATTTAAAAAAGCATTAAAAAGCGGCAAAAAAGGTGAGGAAAACAAATTCAACAAAAAGTTCGGCGTTTATTACACTCCTCGTGAGATTGTCCACTATATGTGCCAGCAGAGTTTGATAAATTATCTTGATACAGCAGTTAATACACGCAAAAAATCAATAGGTTCCAAACCGGTGGCTGTTCAAAAGAAATTGTTTGGTCCTCAAGCGCCCGTACAACTGACATTCACTGCGGATTCATATAAGCCTGTCATCCCTAAAGAAGATATTGAAGCGCTGATACAAATCGGCGAGCAGGTTAGTGAAAACGAAGCGATTTTTTTAGAAAAAGAACAAAAGATTAAAAAAGGAGAGCAAAAGACTACCAGTATAAAATTGATACTGCCGGAAAGCATTAGAAAAAATGCGGAACTGCTTGACGATAAACTTGCAGAAATTACAGTCTGCGACCCATTACAGTCTGCGACCCGGCGGTTGGTTCCGGTGCCTTTCCGGTAGGCATGATGAGCGAGATTGTAAAGACCCGGAATGTACTGACTGTTTTTCTTAATGATAAAGGAAGAACCGCATATAATTTCAAACGTCGGTGCATTGAACACTCCCTTTACGGCGTGGACATTGATTCCGGTGCTGTTGAGATTGCCAAACTGCGGCTGTGGCTGTCGCTGGTGGTGGATGAAGATGATATTAAAAATATCAAGCCTCTTCCGAACTTAGATTATAAGATTGTGTGTGGAAATTCTTTGCTTGGAGTTGAAAAAAACCTGTTTAATATAAATTTTTTCAATGAATTGGAAAAACTAAAGCCGCTGTTTTTCAATGAAACCAACCCAACAAAAAAACACGAATTCAAAAAGCAGATTGACAAACTGATAAGTGAAATAACCAACGGACATACCGAATTTGATTTTGAGGTCTATTTCTCGGAGGTGTTTCACAACAAAGGCGGGTTCGATGTGGTAATCGCCAACCCGCCGTATTTAAAAGAGAGAGATAACAAAAAGGTATTTGAAATCATCAACAACTCTGAATTTGGGGAAAAATATCACCAAGGGAAAATGGATTATTGGTATTATTTCCTTCATAAAGCAATTGATGTCGTTAAGAAAACCGGAACTATTTCATACATCACATCGCGATATTGGTTGAACAGCAGCGGTGCAAAGAAATTAATACAGCGCGTAAGAGATGAACTTTCTTTCATTCATTTTATTGATATTGGTAAATTAAAAGTGTTTGATGAAGTAGCCGGTCATCATATGGTAGCTGTATATCAGAGGCAAATGAAAGAACAATTTGTTTATAAACAACTCGCAAACGATTTATCAGATATTTATAGTGATATAGATACTGAAAATGTTCAAATAAAATATTTATCTAATAAGGATGTCTTTTCTGATAATAATGAAATATTATTAGAAAAACCAAAATACAATAAATCAAATATTGTGAATTTAGGAGATGTCACGGATACTTCAATCGGAGTTCAAGAATCTCCAGATAAATTAACTTATAAACAGGTTAATACCTCAAGTAAAAAAGGTTATGAAGTTGGAGATGGGGTCTTTGTATTATCTAAAAATGAGATTATGAAACTTAACCTAAATCAAAAAGAACAACTTGTTTTGAAAAAGTATTTAGACCCAAATGACGTAAACAAATATTTAATAAATTATAAAGACAAATATTTAATTTATTCGGATAAAAAATTAAAAGAGAAAATTAAAAGGGATAAACAGTATTTAAATTTAAAGAAGCACTTAGACCGATTTAAATTTTTTATTACTGCATCTAACAAACCATATGGCTTACATAGACCCCGTAAACAAAAATATTTTGAACAATCCAAAATTATTTTTAAAAATATGTTTGTTAATGTAGGCTTCTCCCTTGATGATGAAGGTAAATATTATTTAGGTTTTTCTTTTTCATCAATAATACAAAAAAATGAGAAATATGATTTAAAATATATTTTAGCTATACTTAACTCAAAGTTTGCTGAAAATTGGTTTTACAAAAATGGTAAAAAGCGTGGTGCGGGCATGGATATTGGTGTTCAAAAACTAAGACAGTTCCCCATTAAAAATATAAATAATAATAAACAAAAGCCTTTTATAAAGCTTGTTAATACAATACTGACAACGACCGAATCCGAAGATTATACAGAAAACCCCCGAAAACAAGCCAAAGTAAAAGCCCTTGAAGCAGAAATCGACCAGCTCATCTATAACCTCTACGACCTGACGGAAGAGGAGATCACCATTGTGGAAGATAGTATCAGGAAATAAAATGAAAAAAGATAAATTAACCGCGATAGACATTTTTGCAGGCGGCGGGGGCCTCTCTGAGGGCTTTTGTAGAGCTGGTTTTAATATTATAAGTCATATTGAACAGAACAAAAATGCTGTAGAAACACTTAAAACAAGGATTATGTTTTTCTGGTTAAAAGAATCAGGCCTGATAAAGGAATACTACGCATATCTTTATGGGTATATCCGAAGAGAAGAGTTAATTGATAAGTATGATTTAACTAATCTAATTAACAATAATGTGATTTGCGAAAAAATAACTGATAGAACTATCGATGACATTATTCAAAGAATTAAACTTAGCATGAAGGTGAGGCGCATAAAAAATATTGACGTGCTGCTGGGCGGCCCACCATGCCAAGCATACTCCCTGGTTGGACGGGCGAGAGATCCATATAACATGGAATATGACAGAAGAAATTATCTTTATAAATATTATATTGAATTTCTTAAAGAACTTAATCCCGAAATATTTGTATTTGAAAATGTCCCGGGATTGATCTCAGCAGGAAAAGGCAGGCTGTTTGAAGATATCAAACGTTATATGAATGCTGTCGGCTATGAGATAGATTATCAAATCTTAAACAGCGCTGATTTTATGGTATTACAAAATCGGAAAAGGGTTATCCTGATTGGCTGGAAAAAAGGGAATAATTTCGAATATCCTGTCTTTAAAAGAATGGAAAATGGCTACAGAGTTAAGGATGTCCTGGATGATATGCCAGATATGAAAGCTGGAGGGGGAACTGAAGAGGCACAGGACCATAGAATAAATGACATAAATGACTATTTGAGAAAGACTGAAATCAGAACACATTATGACAGGGTCATTGACCATGTTGCCAGACCCCATAGAAAGGTCGATTTAGAAATTTATAAATATGCGATCAATAAATACTTGAAAGGCGAAAGGCTCAAATACACTGATCTTCCTCAGAACTTACAATTCCATAAAAATAGAAAAAGCTTTCTTGATAGATTCAAAGTTGTTGACCAGAACGCTCCAGCATCTCATACCGTTCTGGCTCATATTGCTAAAGATGGACATTATTATATTCATCCGGATATCAATCAACTTCGATCTCTTACAGTAAGAGAAGTTGCCAGATTGCAATCCTTTCCAGATAATTATAAATTTGAAGGCTCAAGAACTGCACAATTTGGACAGGTTGGGAACGCCGTGCCTCCTCTTATGGCGGAAGAAATTGCACGAAAAACAAGGGAGATGCTTCGATGAAGGGCACTTATAAATTCAGGCCGTCAGCAAGATTAATCCGAACCATTGGTGATGACATTATCAAAGATATGTATGCCGCTGTAATTGAATTGATAAAAAATGCATACGATGCTGATGGAATCAATGCGGAGTTGAAATTTATCGATCTGATAAACCCGAAAAAGGCAAAAATAATAATTAAAGATGATGGTCACGGAATGAATTATAAAACGGTAGTTAAAAAATGGATGGTTCCCGCTACCGGCGATAAATTGACGAGAAGAAAAAGTCCGGGTGGCCGCTATATGCAGGGTAGAAAAGGTATAGGAAGGTTTGCCACTTCCATACTCGGGAATACTCTTCTCATGGAAACAACGGAGGGATCAGGCATAACTACTACGGTTTTGATCAACTGGAGTGTTTTTAGCGCTGAAAAATATCTTGATGAAATAGAACTTCTGGTAGAATCAAAAACTTCGGGGAAAAAATCAGGTACAGAGCTAATAATAGAGCCAGGAGAAAGGGTATTCGAATGGACAGAAAAGGAGATAGAGCTTTTGATAAAAGAATTAAGAAAGCTTGTATCGCCGATTATTGAAAAAGAAGATTTTCGAATTGGAATTGAATTCATAAACACAGGTATCGAAAAATACGATAACATGCAAAAAAAGATAGAGCCTTTTCCAATGTTAGAACTGTTCGACTACAGATTATCAGGGAAAGCAGATGAAAAGGGGAATGTTTTTATGGTTTATGAAAATCGGGTTGAAAAGAATATTCCGAGCGAAGAAATCAATATTCATATTACTCCTGAGGAGGGAAAATTATGCGGACCTTTTGAACTGGATTTCAGGGTTTTTGACCGTGAGGTTGATGCAATAGAAAATTTGATAAATAGAGGATTAAAAGATCCGGATACAGGGAAATATCTGGGTAAAAGGGAAACCAGGCAGCTTCTTAATGAACTTTGTGGAGTTAGTATTTACCGAAACGATTTTCGTATCAGACCCTATGGAGAACCTGGTTACGATTGGCTGCTGCTCGATAAAGCAAGAGTCCAGAATCCATCTTTAAGAATCGGTAGTGACCAGATTGCCGGCTTCACAACAATTGCTGATGAAGAGATATCACACCTTGCAGAAAAAAGCGCACGGGATGGATTAAAAGAAAATAGTTATTATAAAGGATTGGTGGAGATAGCCCAAAAATGTCTTGCGCAACTTGAGGAGCGACGATTTGATTTTAGAAAAAAAACCGGTCGCGGCAGAAAGATGGTTAAAATAGAAAGGGAAATTAATGCACTTTTTGATTTTGATGCGCTTAAAAATTCTATTAAAAGAGAGTTGAAAAAATCGAAGGTATCGCCGCCAACATTAACGAAAGTAGAAAATATTATTTTAAAAACGGAAAAACGAAAATCTGTTATCCTTGAACAGATAAAGAACACTGTAGCCATGTATCAGGGCCAGGCAACACTTGGCAAAATAATCATGGTTATTATGCATGAAGGACGCAAGCCGTTAAAATATCTAAAAGAACAATCACCTCGTATCGCAAGGTGGATAAAAGAGTTAGAGGAAGAATACAATACCTATCTCCTCGAAAAAATAATTGATCGGCTTGAGGACACAAAGAAAGAGGCTCTTCTTTTAATAGATCTCTTTAATCGCCTGGATCCTCTGGCTGTCAGGAAACGGGGAAAAAGGAAAAATATCAATATATATAACGCAATAAAAAGGGCAGAAGAACTATTTCGAAGTGAACTTTTAGAAAAAAAGATAAGATTTGTTAATGATGTTACTCCAGAAGTAACTTTTTGGGGATGGGAACAGGATTTTTACATCGTTCTGACAAACCTCATCGATAACAGTTTGTACTGGTTGCCAATGTTAGAGGATAAGAAGGAAAAACAAATTATAATTTCTTCTCTGCACGACGCTAAATCAGTGATAATTGATTATCGGGATAATGGTCCCGGTATCGCGAAGAAACATATTGAAGATGGTCTCATTTTTGAACCTGGTTTCTCCACCAAACCAGGAGGTACTGGATTGGGACTTGCCATTGCAGGTGAGACGATAGAAAGAAATAAAGGTGTTCTTCGCGCACTTTATGAATCTGAAGGTGTATACTTCAGGATTGGGCTTCCATCAGGAGAATGACAGAAGGAGAGAAGACAGGATGTTACATCTACTTATTGTTGAGGATAATAAGAATCAAATAAAACTTTATGAAGATACGATAGATGAATTTAACACAAACTCAGACACTAAAATTGGGATTAAATTCGGTAACAGTCTTGAAGATGGTCTTGAACAAATCAGAAATAATGATTTTGATGCCGCTATTATAGATCTGAGGCTTGGTGTGGGCGACGTGGAAGGAAAAGGCAAAGAGCTGATCAAGGAAATAAAAAGCAATTTGCGGTTTCCTGTTTTTGTATTGACCGGCTATCCAGGAGACCTCGATGAAGATCTAAGGATATCGAACGTCTTCTATAAAGTTTATGAGCAAACAAAAAAAGATACTATTGAAGTCCTGGAAGAGATGACTGATATATATAAAACAGGGATAACTAAAATTATGGGCAGGAAGGGGATTATTGAAAACACGCTACAGGAGGTATTCTGGGAAAATATCGCGGCAAGCATGGAATACTGGAAGACTGAAATCGAAGATGAAGGTAAGATAATTGAAAAGATTCTTTCGAGGCATATACTCGCACATTTATCGGAAAGATTAAAGCTCACCGAAGAGGGTGAATTTGAAACATATCATCCCGCTGAAGTTTACATTATGCCACCTATAAAGGAAGAGTTTTTTATCGGTGATATTTTAAAGAGAGAAAGCGATACAAAATATTACATAATTTTGACCCCTGCCTGTGATATGGTATTGAGAAAACGCAAAGATGGTGAACCATATAGAAACGCTGATAAAATAATCATCGTGAAATTAATTGAATTTAGTAACTTTCCAGAAGTTAGTGATTATATCAGTACTCAGAGCAACACAAAAAAGAAAGAGGTTGAAAAGTATATAAAAAACACAAAGAAGGAAAGATATCATTTTTTGCCACCATTTGGTTCCAGGATACCAGGATTCCTGATTGATTTTCAGGACATAAGTCGAATTAATTCAGAAGAATTTACCAATTATGATCGTGTTGCTTCAGTTGATGAACCATTTTTAAAAGATATCATAGCAAGATTTACATCTTATTACGCCAGACAGGGATCCCCGGATCTTGATATGGGTATCATATTGAAAAAGATAGTAAATGATTGAAAAATATGTCCGTCGCAAATTATTTTTATGGCATAAAGAAAATTATAGAGAGTTTCCATGGCGACACACAAAAGATCCTTACAAAATTATGATTGCAGAATTTATGCTGCATCGGACCAGGGCCGATCAGGTTGTGCGAGTTTATCAGGATTTCATAAAAAAATATCCTGATATCCTTACCCTTGCGTGTGGAAAGCCGACCGAAGTTAATAAAGTTACAGAAAAACTCGGCCTTCACTGGCGAGGAAAGCATTTTATCAGTGCGGCAATATTTATAAAAGACAGATTTGGAAACATAATGCCAGATTCTAGGGACAAATTGTTGTCTATTCCTGGTGTTGGTGATTATGTTGCCGGAGCAATTTTAACTGTCGTATTTAACAAAAAAGAATGGGTCGTTGATAGCAATATTGCAAGGTTTTTAAATAGATTTTACGGTCTTAAATTAAGGGGTGAAATTAGAAGAAAAAGAGAACTTATCGAAATTTCTAAAAGACTTTATCAAACTGCCAGATCAGGACAACTCACATTTGCCCTGCTTGATTTTACTGGTCTGATTTGCAAGCCTATCAAGCCTGTCTGTAACTCCTGTATTATTAGAAGAAAATGCAAATACGTTAAATCGATAAGGAAAGGAGAGCGTCAAGTCTACGTTTGACCCTTGAAAGGGAAATAGGGATGTCCATTGGATTATTGGTTTAAAGCAAATAGGGAACGCATTAAACTTGTCAACTTATTTTTCCTTCACCAAGCGAAAGTTTAATACGTCCTCTATACGCTCCAGGATATTTTAAAGAGGTAATAATGTCAAAAAAATCATCTATTGAATGGACAGAATCCACGTGGAACCCCATTACGGGGTGTTCTAAAATAAGTCCGGGATGTAAAAACTGCTATGCCGAAAGAATGGCTAAAAGATTAAAAGCTATGGGGCAAGTAAATTATCGCAATGGTTTTAAAATAACTGCTCACCCACATGCAACTGAGCTGCCATTGAAATGGAAAAAGCCTCAAACCATCTTCGTGAATTCCATGAGTGAC
>JAFCZU010000595.1 GCA_019314185.1 Deltaproteobacteria bacterium
GCGCTGTCGAACCAAGCTTGCAGGTTGTCGCGTAGGTCATTGATAGTTGTATCAACGTTATCAATCCACCCCGTCATCGCTGATTTTACCTCTTCTGGCAATTGAGCTTTGTCTAAGGCTCTTTTTATGTCATTGCTGGACTTCGCAGCCTTGGCGTCACCGTCTGATTTTTTGTCTATGATATCGATGAAAACTCGGGCGAAGGTCTCTGAAGCAATATACGACTCTCTCTTTTGGTTGACTGCCGATCCCTTGATCAAATGATGATCCAAGACCTTCTGGGTCAAGCCCGTCTTTTCTGAGTCAGCAAGCAACTGTTTCAGTCCACGCTCAAGATTGCGCGACCGAAGCGAAAGAAACCGCGCAATCCACTCGTTGATGAAAGTGCAGAGCATGCTGAGCAGCACGTATGCGAACACCAGACCGATAGCAACCTCGATTATGGGCATTTCAAACATTGTAGAAAGCCAATGGGTGACCCCATGTGTCCATAGTTTTCTAACGTTAACGGTGATTCAAGAATTGTGTAAGTGCAAAGGTGTTTAACGTCGCTCAGAGCTAACAACTGTTCCTTATCACCTGTCTCATCATTTTCAATGTGGCTATCTGTAAAAGCAGGATGCCAATCGGGCAAGGCATTAAAGTCTCGTATTCTTGCCCACACTTTATCAATGGGCGCATTAATAACAGAACTCCTAAAGAATTTTAGCCATAGCATCCCTCCTTCTGTGTTATTTAAAAGGGTTATAGCTCGTAGGTTGAGTTGAGCTTGCGAAACCCAACAAAATATGGTTGTTGCGCCAATATTGTTCTCTCGATCATTTTACGATTTCGCACAATTGTTGATGTTGGGTTTCGTTCCTCAAACCAACCCACCCGGCTGAATAATTAATATTTAAGATGTGACCCTTATGTTCCACAAACTCAAGCAGAATAAGCGCTCAACCTGACCGCCAACACCGAGGGTATTTTTAATATCCTGCCTCATCAAATTTGTTGAAGAAACCCTGTGTCTTGCTACGGGGAATAATCAAGTTGAGGTTTAGGTATGATCCGCCCTTTGAATCATTCGCATTCCAGGAGCGTCATCAGATCCTGAATCTTTTCCGCCAGATCGTCAGCAGCATCTCCTGTGACTAAATCAGGAGGGTTGGCAGGTGGCCCGAGGCCATCGGTTTTTTCTAAGGCGTCAAGTAGCTGTTCGCATGCCTCAGTAATCAACCCGGATTCAATAAAATTACCTGCTTTCTCAATCATGTTGCTCACGGCTTCCAATCGCAGATCAGCCGACTTCCCTGGACCGACTCCCACCAAAGTCTCTGCTTCCACAGACTCATCAAAGAAGTCCTGTAGGTAAGCGTGGTATGGTTCCGGTTGAGGCGCCCATGCTGTCTTGACCTTGTATGGAACAGTCAAATTTTGAAAGTGTATCCAGCCGATGTTCTCGCCCCAGGCCCAGCCATCAAAGTTGCCCTCGACATCTATGGTTACACCGCCGCCGTTCGTCGGGGCAAAGTTGATCCAGCCCACATTCTCGCCCCAGGCATAGCCGGAGAGGTTGCCGATGCCGTCATTAGAAACTCCACCATGGTTAGTCGGACTTAAATTGATCCAGCCGATGTTCTCGCCCCAGATATAGCCGGTGAGCGTCGAGTCGGTCACTTCTACTCCGGGTCCTCCGTCGCTCAAGGGCTCGGCATTGAGCCACCCCACGTTCTCTCCATAGGCGTACTGGGAGCCGTCATTGTCAGGGTCGATATTTTCCGCTGCATACCCTGTACTGCAAAAAAGTAGTAATATCACAGAAAAAATGGCGCCAACCGTTTTTCTAAAAAGCCTGTTTTTCATAACAACCCCCTTTTGAATGTTACCTTTAAGGTAATGTGTCTTGTGCATATAAGAACCTGTCACTGCTGAAATAGCAGACTGTGTTTTGGCGGCCTCTCTTTTACTCTTGTCAGGTATCTATCTTCCTCACCCACTACTGTAACCGACCGTCCACAACCCTTTATTCTGTCGACAAAAGCCTTTCCATACCTGAGAAAGCCATACTTCACGTTGCGGGCTGAGGGTTTGCGAATCTTTTTTAGCCCGAGCATGCCAGCGACATCACCGTCATTTTCGAAGAACTCATAATGGTTTCCCACCTGCAAGAGCAGGACATCTTTAGAAAATCTGGTCCTAAAGTAACGGTACCGGAGCCTAAGGAACTGGAAAATAATAAATCATTGGCATATTTGAAATTCATGTCTAAATCATAGCGTTATGCGATCAAAAACCGCTGAATTATTTATTTCCAATTACTAAGTGAGTAGATGTTCTTCGGAACTCTGAACTTCTCTTTGATCCGTCCGTTGAATGTTTTCAAGAGAAAAGACAGGGGGCATCATGCTCCGCCTCGCACACACCACACATAGTAGTTGTTGTTGCTCTTGTCGTTGTTGTTCACGTTGCCATTGTTGAAGTTCACGGTCCACGCGTTGCTGGTGTTGTAGGCGTTGGTAGTAGACAAGAGAAAGGCCCCACTAGGAGGCTGTCCGAGAATGCGAAATTCAATTTTTGACCACTATATAGAGTGTTTATGTCAGCCATCAGGCACGATATAATGTAGTCAAATTTTCAAAAGTCCTATTCTCGGACAGCCCCCTAGGGAATGACCCTCTTAAGGGGTACATGCCCCCTGAATGGTCATGCCTTCAAAGGCGGGGCAGACGCACATGATGAAACTCGGCACACTCCCCCTCTAGCCCTTTTTCTGACTCTTCACGCATCCCTCGTTCTGTCTGCACGAGATCAGAGGCATGCACAAAGGAGTTGAAGCGATGAAACGCCTTCACCTCTTTGCAGATGCGGATCACAACCTTCAATCCCTCCAGGCTGTCCCTCAGCTCAAGGAGCAGCGGCAGCCTCTGCCTTGTGGAGTTGGCCTTGATGATCAATTCCAGAATCTCGCGGCTCTCTTCTCTCAATTCTGTGCCCAGGGTATATTTATGGTAGCGGCTGAAGTCTCTCGCTATGTTCTCGAAATAGATCGTCAGATCCATTGCCTTCTTATAGATCGGCAGGTCCTCGTACCGGGTCACTTGCGCACACCCCGGTCACAAAATATCGTGAGCAGGGGCAAGCCCCCTGCACCCCCCAAGACAATAATCAAATCACTCAAATAACCAAATCAATAAGCATCATTCAATATAAAGTTGATGGCTGCCCGTCATGACCTGGTCCGCCTCGCACACACCACACATAGGCATCCATGTTCTTCTGGTGGTAGCCAATGCCGTCATGGTGGAAGCTCACGGTCCACGCGTAGTGGCAGTCGCTGTACTCGGGGGTGGTAGTAGATGACCAGTAGTGGCTATGCTTCACATTCGCAAATGGATGGCCGGTAGGCAGGGCCGGCTCCTCGTTCTGAGGGTCTACTAAGCTGGCCAGCTCCTCTACGGTAGGAAGGCGCCATCCTTTGCGACGTTCCACCGTCAGCCGGTAGCAATGGATGCAGGCAAAAACCCAATCTCTATCCGTCGTATCAGGACTCTGCTCCCACACCAGGCCAGTCTCCTTGTCCAGCACGGCCTTGCCATTCAGCACTAGCTCGAACCGCTCGGAAGCATCCAACTTCTGACTCCACGTGGGCATGATCTGATCCAGCGTTTTCATGGTTGACCCGGGAGGAGCAGCTGGTTCCAGATCACCCGCACTAACCAGCCCCGGCAAGAACAGGGCCGTGGCAATAAAAGCCGTGATGATTGCTAACGCCAACATTGATTTTTGTCCTTTCCTCATCTTTCCGTACCTCCTTTGTTTGTTATCCGTTTTTTAATATGTTTCATGGCCCGAACTTCCTATTCACAATTGTGCCCCTTGGCTCCACCCTGCAACCCGTTTCAGGCCAATAGTCCGTAGGTACGTTGGCTTGAGCAATGCGACACCCAACACCATCCAACTGAGCGGAAACCATTAGGCTCCTGACACTGGGCACAGCCTCCTGCTGTCAGAAGCCTTGCACGCAGAATTTAAGGATTTCCCTCACAATAAAAAGCCTTAATGGGACGCGGGTGAGGCGCCGCATGACAGACCGTAACAAATATTCATTTAACCCATCTTTGCGAAAAAACACCGAGAAATAGCATTTTTTGAGCATATTTTATGGCACCACAAAAGATTATCCTAATAAAATAAATATATTACGAAACGAATTTGCATAAT
>JAFCZU010000596.1 GCA_019314185.1 Deltaproteobacteria bacterium
AATTTTTCTGCCGTTTGCGACAAACACGGCAAACTCTCGCGAAAATCCTTCGTCGACACCCTGCTGCGCATGATCGCGTGAGTGTAGAATGCATAATTTCGGTGAAACTTCAGTAAGTTCTTTAATCCTATTAAAAATATTCATCATTTTCTTCAAGTGCTGTTTTGAAGAAAACACCTTTAATTACATTTTAAATGTTGCAAATACTTAACAAGACCCCCTTTGAAGCAGCGTTGGCCCTTAATACAGACCTAGATGGTGCTGAAAAAGTTACTGTGGCAATAAAGGGAACATTTAAAGTCACACCACGCCATAGTAATGTGCGATTGGCTGATGAACAGCTTCCTGTCCTTTATGCAGATGAATATTATGGTGAACCTGGAAAATCCAGCATCAAATATCCCGCTGACCTGGTTTTAGAAAAACTTAATACGGATATTGGTCTTATTGGTATCGCACATAGCCCTGCTGGCAAGCCTGTCAAACGGTTACTTGTTTCTTTGAAAGTAGGTACGTTGAAGAAGACCATCATGGTTACGGGTGATCGACAGTGGCAAAAAAGCGCTTTTTTGCCGGGGTTCTATATGACCGATCCGAGACCGTTTAAAGAAATGCCTTTGATTTACGAACGTGCCTTTGGTGGAGTAGATCAGACCCATAAAAATGAAAAAAAACATGGTTGGGATAAGAAAAATCCTATCGGTACCGGTTTTAGGCTTAATAAAAATACGGTAGAAAATCATAGGCTTCCAAATCTGGAGGATCCGGACCATTTAATTTCCCACTGGAAAGATAAACCACCTGTTGCTTGCTACGGCTTTATCGATGGATCATGGGAACAGCGTTTACAATTTGCCGGTACATATAATGATGAATGGTTGGAGAACCAGTTCCCATTGTTGCCAATGGACTTTGATGTACGATTTTTTAACGCAGCACCGCCGCATTCGATTGCAAAAGGATTTTTAAAAGGCGGTGAGCCTGTTCAAATGGTTAATTTGTCCCAAAAGGGGATTTTGGAGTTCAATCTTCCAAAGTTAGAAATTAGTTTGATGTTTCGGTTAGGTGAAACCCGCAACTATCAAAAAGCAGATCTATGGACAGTAGTATTTGAACCGGATGATGACCGATTTTATATGGTATGGGGAGGTTCTTTTTGTGTTGGCAAGCAGCCTTCCAAAATGAGATATGTTAAAATAGAAACGGATGGGGAAACAAAAACTCTTTCTGTTGAATAGTGGTAGTCAAAAGAAAAAACAATCTAATTCCGCAGTAACTGTGCTTAATGGTAGATAGAAACATGGAAATGGTAATTACTGCTGTAAATTGTATAACTGCAGTAGGACATAATGCGGGGATGACAGCGGCATCGGTTCGGGCAGGGATTAGTCGTCTTGAAGAATCAAACGATTATTATGACATCGAAGGTAATCCGATCACAGCAGCCTTTATACAGGGAATCAGCAATGAAAACAATGATGTCACACGTATGAGAGACATTGCAAAATATTGTCTTGAGAGTTTGCTTGAAAAGTATTTCCAGGATAAAACCGGTTTGGAGAGTGAGGTAAATTTACTGCTTGGTGTAGCTCCTCTGTCACGTCCTGGTCCCAGGTATGAGGGGGAGAGCCAGGAGCTTGTAAATCATTTAGGCATAATAGTTCAAAAATGGACTAAAAAAGTGACACCGCAAGTGATAACATCCGGCAATTCTGCAGTAATCCGATGTATTAAAATTGCCGGACAATTACTGAAAGAGAATCCAAATTGCCTTTGTATCATAGGAGGCGTTGATTCTCTTTTGGCTTTAAATACGTTAGATTGGTTCGAAGAAGCAGAACGCCTTAAATCGGGGACATTTGGACGGAATCAAGGCTTTCCTCCAGGGGAAGCAGCAGGCTTTATGCTTGTGGAGACAAAAGAGGGAGCGCTTGGTCGTAAGAAGAAGGCCCTGGCAGAAGTAGTCGGTGTGGGTTTGGCGAACGAATTAGCGCCTTTTCTATCCGAAAGACCGTCAAAGGGTGAAGGCCTTACAAAAGCGTGCAAGACTGCATTGTCTGAAAGCTCCTGCGACCCCGGGGATATTGAAGCTGTTCTGGGTGATCTCAATGGCGAATTCTTTCGGGCAAAAGAATGGGAGTATGCGGAACTTCGATGCTTTGGGAATTGCAATGATGCGAGACAACTCTGGCA
>JAFCZU010000597.1 GCA_019314185.1 Deltaproteobacteria bacterium
TTGACTAATGAAAGTGATACTGCCAACGACAGATCGCCTGCATCAGAAACCAGAGGAAGCCTACAAAAGAACACAAGGCTGGGTGACATACTGGTAGAGAAAGAGCTGGTTACTGAAGAACAACTTACTGAAGCAATACATCAGCAGAAAGCATCGGGCAAGCGGTTGGGTGTTATTCTGGTAAATGAGGAAATAGTATCAGAGCACGATCTTCTTCAGACACTTGGAGAGCAGCTATCAATACCCTATATACATATAAGGCCCGGCTTATATGATACAGATGTGGTAAAACTGCTGGACAAGGCTAATACTACAAGACTCAAGGTGCTTCCACTTTTCAAAGTCAGGGGTGTTATATCTCTTGCGACCTCTGATCCACAGGCCATGCCAGTTTTTGATGAGATAGAGGAAAGATTGCATTGCAAGGTGCAGCCCGTACTTGCCTCTAACAAGGAAATTCTCAATGAAATCAATGCAAATACAGAATATGTAGGAGAAATTTTCAGCGACGCAGAAGGTGACCTTGAAATTGTTGAGAACCTGATACCCGATGACTACTCCGCAATTGATGAAATGGCGGCAGGAAGCCCGGTCATTAACCTTGTTAACTCTATTATACAACGTGCTGTACATGATGGTGTTAGTGATATCCACATTGAACCATCCAGAACCAAGTCACGGGTACGTTACCGTATTGATGGCATGCTACATGAAGTAATGTCACCCAAAATAGAGTTGCATTCCGCGCTGGTCTCACGTTTAAAAATCATGGCAAGCCTCGATATTGCGGAAAGAAGGATGCCGCAGGACGGTCGTGTGCAGGTACATACTCATGGACGTTCAGTTGATCTTAGATTCAGCTCATTGCCCGGCATGTTTGGCGAGAAGGTGGTGTTACGTATACTGGACAAGAACCAGGCCATCCTGAATGTGAATAAACTCGGCATGCACCCGGACAACTTATCTACCTTCAAGGAGCTTCTGGGTGCTAGTTATGGGCTGATACTGGTAACAGGGCCAACCGGTAGCGGCAAAACCACAACACTTTATGCAGCGCTTAATTATCTGAACTCAATTGAAAAAAATATTGTGACCATTGAAGAGCCAGTGGAATATCAACTCGATATAATCAACCAGAATGAGGTCAAAAGTAATATTGGCCTGTCATTTGACAGAATTTTAAGACATGTATTACGCCAGGATCCGGATATCATCATGGTAGGTGAAATCAGGGACGCGGAGACCGCGAAGATCGCGGTGCAGGCAGCATTGACAGGACATCTTGTGCTCTCAACACTCCACACAAATGACAGCATAGGGGCCATATCAAGGATGGTGGATATGGGCGTGGAACCCTATCTACTTTCTTCCGCATTAATCGGTGTTATCGCCCAGCGTCTAGTCAGAAGAATATGCCCTTCCTGTAAAACAGAATTTATGGTGCCACCGCAAATCAGGCAACAGTACGGTTGGGGCGACAAAAATATTTATCTGGCCAAAGGAAGGGGCTGTGATGCCTGTTACGACTCCGGAAACAAGGGCAGAGCAGGAATACATGAAATACTGAAGACCGACCAGGATTTACAGAGATTAATCATTTCAAATCCAGCCCGTGACGAGATGGAGGCATTTATCGAACAGCATGGGTTAAGGACATTATTTATGGATGGCCTGGACCAGGTACTTGCCAAAACCTGTACGCTGGAAGAAATACAGCGTGTTACAAGTGAATAAACTGATATGGCCATTGAACTAAAAAAAGAGCAATTAAATTCTGATAAGTCAGCTTTATCCGGACTTCAGGACCTTCTTGTTCAAAAGCCAAAAATAACCAACAGTGATCGGATGTTTCTACTGGAGCAATTGACCTTACTACTGGAAACCGGCATTCCTCTATATGAAGCCCTGAGCTTAATTTGTGAACAAATAGTAAATTCTACAATGCGGGAAATGGTAGAGTCCCTGATATTTGACATTGGCGACGGTAAATCTTTTTCTTATGCGATCAGCAAACACCCGGAAGTTTTTTCCAGAACACATGTATCGCTAATAACCGCCAGTGAGAATGGCGGCTTCATGCATGAAGTATTGGAGCAGATTATGGAGATGGAGGAAAAACGGGAAAAACTGCGTAGTACGCTAGTATCGGCATTTTCCTACCCCGCTTTTCTATTGTTCTTCTCATGTGCAG
>JAFCZU010000598.1 GCA_019314185.1 Deltaproteobacteria bacterium
TACATATTGATAATCCACATTCCAGGGATATTTTCTGTGATGTTCAGACATAAACTCAATAGCTCTCTCATATTCACCGTTCAAGAAGTAAGCATCCCCCAAGTAATATTGTGCATATAGATCATCAGGACGTAGCGCAACCTTCTGTTCACAGTATCGGACTAAACCGGGATAGTCTTCCTTATCAAGTAGCTCCGCGTAGGGTTCCCAAGCTTCAAAGTCATCAAACACGTCATCATAGTCATCCGACGATGTACTCTGAGCAGGAGAGATGTGTGGAAATTTTATGATTTTCGAATTATCATTCATAGTCTTTGATGCAGAACCCCTTTTCACTGGCGCCGCCGGTTTGGCATATAGTGCAAAAAGATGTGTTTATTTCGATTAGTACCGAGGCAACCGTTTGATTTTATAGGTATGGACAATAGGCTCGTTCGTCTTTTGGTCTATACTGACAGAGCCTCCGCTCCCGGCTCTCGTGTTGTGGTCGACTCTAATAAGGAAAACGCCATCGTCTAGACACTGCCTTGTGGTTGAACGAAACCTACCTTGGACCGTATTTGTATAAATGAACTTACCCACAAACTTATATTTTATGGCGTTCCGTTCGTCGTTTGGATTAGTGGAAGTAAAAGTTCCTTTGCACCAACGCCAAAACTGTTGCTTTACGTGGACTAACTCGCGCCCCGTTTCGCCTTGGTTGATATACTCGCCTTCCCATTTTCCACGAATGTCTGGGTATGGATAAAAGGAGAATGAGGCAGTACGCCTTAAGAGTTCGAACACCAAAGTCCCCACGAAGCTCGTCAGGACACCGAACCAGAAACCATTCATGACTCACCCTTCCTTCTATGTTCCTCGACACATAATGCTAATCAGCCGCACGGCTTTTTGCGTCGGCTGAATTAGCCTTGTTATGTGCTTTGTTTGTTTGTAATTGGTTTTGCCTTGCTTGTTATTTTCCCGGGTTTGTCGAATTCAAGCTCATTACCTCCAAGGTTGAGCTTTAATTTTGACGCGCTCCCCAATAATGCTGACGCAAGCTCATCCGCCGGGTGGTTTGCTTTTTCGAGTTCAGCCTGCTCAGACACAACAAGATTTCGAGCTATACTTCTCAACAGTTCCGTAGGAATAGCGGAATCGGTTTCTTTCCTCCATTCCAGGCAGCTTTCGATAACCCAGTTCGCCCTATTTACATCAATATGAAATTGCTGCAATTGAAATTCAGAGTTCGAATGGTATTCTGCCCACCAATTTTGCCATTTCATGTAATAAAGGATCGTGCCTATTAGACCAAATGAATATAATGCAAACCTGATCCATAACCAATACAATTTGGGTTTATCAGCGTAAGAGACCTCTACATTGGGAGATGATTGTACGTTCTTAATGGCTTTAGTATCTACATCGTTTTTATATGCCGATTCAAAAGCAACTGTATATCTGTTCTCTGCAACGCTAATTTCATAGCCTGTAAAAACCATCAAGACTATTAATGTGGTCATCAATGCAAATATACCAACAAGTACGGGGGCTCGTTTTTTCTCTGTAGATTCTGAGACGCCAAAGTTACTTATTCGATTCTTGACATCATTAAGCATACGATCTCGAATTTCCCGACGGACATGAGTATTGTCTCGATCATCAATTGCCTCAAGCTTTTCCTCTAAATCCCTTTCTTTTGATTCTAAGGTTTCTGTCTTTTTAGCAAAGTCCTCTTCCAGTTTGTCTTGTTTCGCTTTTGTTTCTTTTTCTAATTCTAAAGTTTTTTCATCGAATCGTTTTTCTATATTTTCACGAAACTCTGAGCTCTGTCGTATTAAATCTTCATTCAACCTTTCAAGACGTTCCAAAGTTCCTTCATGAATTGATAGTAACTGATTCTGCTCCTGGGAGAGGCCACTATCAATAAATCGACCGGGTTCAAAAGCTTTAAGCTCGGTATTGATTAGAGTAACGATTTTAAGTTTATCTATATTATTTAATTGGCCATTCTGCTCATTCCAATTTAAAATAATCTCATCATAGATTGATGATTTTCCCTCAGGCGGGTATCGCCCGCCGCGATGATAGTAGACAGTTAGGCCTGAAATGCTTAAAGAGCAAATATCAATTAACACTGAGTCATGCTCAATAATCGCTTGGAATTCTTCATTGGATTCTGAGGTCATATCGATATTGCCGATTTG
>JAFCZU010000144.1 GCA_019314185.1 Deltaproteobacteria bacterium
GCATCAAATCATGTGTTGTCTCGGCCTTGGCCTTGTTGAAATGGCTTCCGGATCAAGAATGATCTGGGATTGCGTTACCTGTTATCAATGCCAGGAACACTGTCCCCAGAATGTTGAGGTTACAGATCTTTTATTCCAATTGAAAAATATGGCTGTTAAGAATTTGGAGAAGACATCAGGTTGAAAAAAATTATCACGAAAACACGAAAGTACGAAAACACGAAAAAGAAAAAGTTTAAAGAGACTAAAGTTGATGAATTCGTAAAAACTCCAAAAATTGCTGTTTGCGAAATATGTCAAGTATCAAGTGTTAAGATAGCACATTTAATTAATTGTCATATCAAACACTTAACGCATTTTTCTTGCTCCTACGCAAGAGCATGAAAACAAGGTCATAACACATAACACCTAACACTTTGTGAATTCGACTTTTTACGAATTTATCAATACTTACTATTTTAGTTTCGTGTTTTCGTGATTAAATAAAGGTTTAAACAAAATGATCAAATATGCATTATTTTTAGGCTGCAATATACCTGCGAGGGTCAGCCAGTATGAAGATTCTTCCAGGGCGGTTCAGGTGTTGAGATTGTAGATATCCGTGATTTTAATTGTTGCGGTTATCCGATGCGAAATTCGGATCGGAAATCATTTATTTTATCTTCAGCGAGAAACCTGGCATTGGCGGAAAAGGAAGGCCTCAACATACTGACTCTGTGTAAATGCTGTTTCGGGAGTCTTAAAAATGCTGAATATCTCCTTAAAGAAGATTCAAATCTGCACGAAGAAGTAAACCGGACGCTTGCTGAAAACGGTTTGAAATATGAGGGCAGGGTAGAGGTTAAGCATCTGCTCTCCGTGCTTTATCATGATGTGGGAATTGATGCTTTAAAGAGTAAACTATCCGTGATATACAAAAATCTCAAGGTGGCGACACATTATGGATGTCATGCCTTGCGTCCAAGCAGGGTTACACAGTTTGATGATCCGGTGGCTCCAAAAATATTTGATGAGCTGGTGGAGATAACAGGCGCTGAAAGCATTGACTGGTCTGAAAAACTTGAATGTTGCGGCGCTCCGTTAACGGGAATCAATGATGAACTTTCGATGGGTTTGACCGCGAGGAAGCTTGAATCCGGTAGAAAAGCAGGCGCTGATTATTTATGTTCAGCCTGTCCTTACTGCCAGATGCAATTTGACGCGGTTCAGAATATGATGATTTCTCACAACAGGAATAATGACTATTTAGCTTCCATTCTTTATTCGCAATTGCTTGGGTTGTGTATGGGTATCGACAAAGAAACCCTGGGCATTGGTATGAATCAATTGGATATCAGCGGAATTACATCTTTTATAGATTCAGCCACAGACCCACACAGACCTACACAGACAAGATAGTGAAACTTGGGTTAAGCGGTTCAATGTTCACGGTTCACGGTTGAAAAGCTATAACTGTCTGATATCAAAAAGATGATACTTCAGCAGGGATAACACGCATGTTTCACCCAAGGGGTGAAAGAGGTTAATCCAAGAACCTTGAACCGATTACTTTAGGTGAAAGTAAATATTTGTTCGAGAGTAGTCACATAATAATTTTAGGAAAATAAGAATGCCGAAGGATAAAACAGGCTCGGTAATGGTGGTTGGCGGTGGAGTCGCTGGAATGCAGGCCGCATTGGACCTCGCTAATGCAGGGTACTATGTTTACCTTGTAGAAAGGTTGAGTTCAATCGGCGGGATGATGTCGCAATTAGATAAAACTTTTCCCACCAATGATTGCGCCATGTGTATTATCTCCCCCAAGCTGGTAGAGGTAGGCCGGCATATCAATATAGAACTGCTAACCCTTGCCGGAGTGAACAGTATTTCCGGAGAAGAGGGAAATTTTGAGGTCAGTGTGACTCAATATCCGCGTTATGTGGATACTGAAAAGTGCATTGCCTGCGGATTGTGCGCTGAAAAATGTCCGAAAAAAGTGCCTGATGAGTATGATGGAGGGCTTAGTAAGCGCAAGGCGATCTATGTAAAATATCCCCAGGCGGTTCCGTTAAAATACGCTATTGATGCAAAGCATTGTATTTATTTTATCAAAGGGAAATGCAGGATCTGCGAAAAGTTTTGTCCCAACAATGCTATCAATTTTAACGATCAGAAAAAAGAATTGATTCTGAAGGTGGGAGCTGTTGTGCTGTCTATGGGGACAAAGGTTTTTGATCCCGGAGTACATGATGTTTACGGCTACAAAAAATATCCCAATATTGTCACCAGTCTGGAATTTGAAAGGATTTTGTCTGCTTCCGGGCCTTATGGAGGGCATCTGGTACGGCCTTCAGATCAAAAAGAGCCAAAAAAAATTGCCTGGCTTCAATGCGTAGGATCCAGAGATGAATGTCTCGGCGCCAAAGGATACTGTTCTGCTGTATGTTGCACTTATGCCATTAAAGAGGCCATGCTTGCAAAAGAACACAGCAAGGGGGATCTTGATGCAGCTATTTTTTATATTGATATCCGAACTCAAGGCAAGGACTTTGAGAGATATTTTAACCGCGCGAAGGATGAATCAGGAATCCGCTTTATTAAATCGAAAATTACCGGCATTCCTTTTGTTAATGGAACAGGAAGGCATCTTATCCGTTATGTAAACGAGGCAGGCAGGAAGGTCGAAGAAGAATTCGATATGGTTGTGCTGTCTGTAGGCCTGGGCGTAACAAGAGAATCCGCGGATCTTGCTCAAAAGTTGGGCATCAAGCTTGATCACTATAATTTTGCTGTGACCAGCAGTTTTGACCCGGTACAGAGTTCCAGGCCGGGCGTTTATGTTTGTGGCGCCTTTCAGTCTCCTAAGGATATTCCATCCTCGGTTATAGATTCCAGCGCTGCTGCTGGTGTGGCAGGGAGCAAACTTGCCGGATCCCGGTGGACATTGACAGGCACAAAACATATCCCCAAAGAGATTGATATCAGGGGGGAACCTCCTCGTGTTGGTGTTTTTGTCTGCCGTTGCGGAACAAATATTGCCGGCACAGTGGATGTTCCGTCTCTTGTCGAGTTTGCCCGGGAACTGCGCGGTGTTGTCTATGTTGAGGAAAATATGTTTACTTGTTCTCAGGATACCCAGAATAAAATTACCAGGGTTATCAAAGAGCAGCGATTGAACAGGGTGGTTGTCGCGGCCTGTACCCCTAAAACGCATGAACCGCTTTTTCAGGAGACTTTAATCAACGCGGGCGTAAACAAATATCTTTTTGAGATGGCCAATATTCGTAACATGTGTTCATGGGTACATAAGAACAATCCCGAACAGGCTACGGAAAAAGCTAAAGATCTTATTAGAATGGCAGTGTCAAAGGTTGTCCTTTTGGGTCCCTTGACTGAACCTGTTATGGAGATTAAGCAGACTGCCCTTGTTGTTGGCGGAGGTGTTGCAGGTATGGTGGCGGCCAAAAACCTGGCGGATCAGAATTACAAAACCTTTTTGATTGAAAGGACCGGTATACTTGGTGGACAGGCATGGCATCTTCATGAAACATGGCGTGGCGAGAATGTTCAAGAATATCTTGCAGGGTTGATCAAGGATGTAGAATCCAACAAAAACATAGAGATATTTCTAAATATTGAAATAGAACAGGTGGACGGTTTTGCCGGGAATTTTAAAACAACAATCCAGCATAATGCTAAGAGTAAGGTCTTGGAACATGGTGTGACGATTATCGCGTCCGGCGCTTCCGCGCTCAAACCGGATCAGTATTTTTACGGGGAAGACAATCGTGTTATAACCGGGCTGGAATTGCAACAGCGGCTTATTGACGGCGATTCCTCCATGGAACAGCTCAACACGGTTGCGTTTGTGCAATGCGTTGGTTCGCGTATCGAGAAGCGGCCATACTGTTCCAAGGTATGTTGTACGCAGTCGATTAAGAGCGCTTTGAAACTTAAAGAGATTAATCCAAAGATGAATGTCTTTGTTCTTTACAGAGATATGCGGTCATACGGACTGCGGGAGGATCTTTACCGGAAAGCGCGTTACAAAGGGATTAATTTTGTTCGTTATGATTTTGACAAGGAATTTACAGTAACAAACGATAACAGCGAGTTACGGGTTACTTTTAACGATTGCGTACTCAGACGGCAGATGGAGGTTCGGCCCGACCTTTTGGTACTGGCATCTGCCATTGTGCCGGAAAAAAAGAATCCATTAGCGCAATTTTATAAGATTCCGCAGAATGATGACGGTTTTTTCGTAGAAGCGCACGTTAAGTTACGGCCTGTTGATTTTGCTACAGACGGCGTGTTTTTGTGCGGACTTGCTCATGCCCCGAAAACAATAGATGAATCCATAACACAGGCTCAGGCTGCGGCTGCGCGAGCGGTTACGCTTTTGTCGGCTATGAGGATATCGGTAAGCGGCACAGTAGCTTATGTTGATCCTAACTGTTGTAGCAGTTGCGGGGTATGTGTATCTATTTGTCCTTATTCCGCGCCGAATTTTAATGATAAAAGCGGTAAGGCGGAGATTGAGTCTGCTTTGTGCAAGGGATGCGGTTTGTGCGCGGCATCCTGCCGTTCCGGAGCCATTCATCTTAAGGGATTTGATGATAACCAGATTTTCGCGCAAATTTCTGCCTTATAATCAACAATCATAAATCCAGGAGGTATTTTGGGTTTTTCAATCAACAACCAACAATCAACAATCAACAATCCCAAGTGGGAGCCAAAAATTGTGGCTTTTTTATGTAACTGGTGCAGTTATGGAGCAGCCGATCTGGCAGGTATCGGTCGTTTGCAGTATCCGCCTAATATCAAGGTCATAAGAGTTCCCTGTACCGGGAGGATGAGTCCCAAGTTTATCCTGTCAGCGTTCAGAAACGGCGCGGACGGGGTTTGGATATCAGGGTGTCATCCTGGAGACTGTCATTACATTGAAGGCAATTATTACGCCCGTCGAAAGTTGTTGCTCTTTAAAGGTTTGATGGAATACATGGGTATTGAGCCTGGCCGTCTCCACTTTTCGTGGATTTCTTCGGCAGAGGGAACAAAGTTTGCTGAAATAGCAAACAAGGTAACCAAGGCAGTGCGGAATGCCGGGCCGGCAAACCATTTTATTAAGGGAATATCTATTTACTAAAGACTGATGGCGTCGTAAAAAGCTTTACGACACTTTAGCTGAAAACAACCTGTCGATCATATCAAAAGTTTATGATCGAGTTGTTTGAAAAATATTGCAAACTCGAGATACAACTATTTTAATATCGAATATCGAACAAGGAATTTCGAATGACGAAGTGTGGAATCGCTGCGCTCTGTCTTTTTAAAGATTAAAAATGATAGAATACCTTACTTCGACATTCATAATTCCTTGTTCGATATTCTGCGGTTTAAAACAAACTCGTAAGTTTGATTTTTATTAAAAAGCTATAATATGCCGTTTTGCAGCACCGTAACCGAAAACAACTTATCAATCATACCAGAAGGTTATGATTTGGTTGTTTGAAAGTCGAAACCATCAAAATCAAGGTAATTTAATATGTCAGAACGTGGCGTTAAAATAAGAGAAATTTCAGAAAGGCTTTTAAAAGAGGGCACGGTGGACATGGTAATAGGCTTTCGCAAAGGGACATTGCCGATGATGAATGAACCTTGTCTTGTAAAAAATCCTGAAGATGTAAAAAATCTTGTGTGGGACAGCAATTGCGGAATAAACTTGGCAAAGTATCTGACCGACAGGAAAGAAAAAACAGGTATTGTTGCCAAGGGATGCGATTCGCGGAACATTGTTACCCATCTAATTGAAAACAAGATAAAAAGGGATCAGTTGTTTATAATCGGCGTGCCGTGCGAAGGGATGATTGACAGGCGCAAGATTGTCTCAATGTTTGAAAAAGAGATAAAAGAGGTTGTAGAGGAAAAGAACAAAATCATTGTAAAAGGCAGTGGTTTTGAGAAAATATTGGAAAAATCCGAGGTATTACAGAAAAACTGCGCTATATGTATTCACAGAAACCCTGTTATATATGATGAGCTTGCCGGAGATATTGTAAAAGAACAGAAAAATGTGGATAGATATGAAGATGTACGACAAATTGAATCAATGCTGCCTGAAGAAAAGAGAGATTATTTCAATAATCTCTTATCGCCTTGCATTCGTTGTTACGCATGCAGAAACGCCTGTCCTCTTTGCTACTGTCCCACATGTTTTGTGGATGAATCCCAGCCTCAGTGGGTAGGCAAAGGTATAGATCTGACAGACATAAAGACATTTCATTTCCTAAGGGCATATCATTGTGCGGGCAGGTGTACTGATTGCGGCGCTTGTGAACGAGCCTGTCCATTGGGTATAAATGTAAGAGCTTTTACAATGAAACTGGAAAAGGATTGTTTTGAACTATATGGCTGGGAGGCAGGTATGTCGAAAGATAAACGTCCGCCACTTGATACGTACAGACCTGATGATCCGAATGATTTTTTTGAATAAAAGTAAGGAATTGAGGGATTAAAATCAGCAGAATTCCTTATTCAAAATTCGATGTTGGACGTTCGATGTTCATAGTCTTTTAGCTTGACGGCTACGTCCTTAATATTGGATTTTAATTTGCTATGAATCGCTATGCTTTTAGACCCCTTCGAGGGGTCTTCATCAAACTACCCGTTTTATTTGTGGTAGGTGATTTTCTGAATCCCTAAATTCAATAAAGGTATATTATGAAGGTCATAAAAATTAACAAGAAAAACTGGGCAGGAGGACTTGAAAAATCAAAAGGGTCTTACCGATTGTTTGGTCCTGTTAAGAATAATGAGCTGTACGAGTTTAAACGGCTTGATAAGGGAGAACTGCCGGATTGTGACTATTTTAATACGCGTCTTTCACCAAAATCGATCATTTATCCTCAATCTGAGACTATGTTCGAATTTTCTCTTGATGAAAACAAAGAAAATCATCATATATTAAATGAAACAGACAGGGATTGTTCGCCGCGGGCCATAATCGGAATAAGACCTTGTGATGCAGCGGCTTTTTTAGTGGTTAAACGCAACTTTGATACTCCTGAATATAAAGATCCATACTGGCTCATGGCCTATGAAACAACTACGTTTGTAGGACTTTCATGTATAGAGCCGCATAGTTCCTGTTTTTGCACAACTGTTGGCAGCGGGCCTTTTAATGAAGAAGGACTTGATTTGCTCCTTGTTGATGCGGGAGATTATTATTTCGCTAAAATAATTACCTCAAAAGGAGAGGATTTTTTAAAGGCTGCGGACTGGGATGCTGGAACTGACGTCGAAACTGTTCATGAACAAATCAAAACCATGAAGCAGGAAGCAGAGGCCAAAATAATCTCTTTTGTCGCAACTGATAAATTAAGGGACAAGAAAACTACAGATCTTTTTGACGCGCCTTTCTGGGAAGAAACAGCTTTTGCGTGCATAAACTGCGGAATATGCACATATGCTTGTCCGACATGCTGGTGCTTTGACATACAGGACGAGGTTAGGGGATACTCAGGGATACGTATTCGAAACTGGGATAGCTGTATGTATCCTCTCTTTACGCTCCATGCATCTGGATATAACCCAAGGTCTGTAGTAGCGCAGCGAGTTCGGCAGCGCTTTATGCATAAACTAAAATATTATGTGGATAAGTATGGCAAAGGTGTTCAATGCGTGGGATGCGGACGATGTATCCGGCTCTGTCCGGTCAATATTGATATACGAAAAGTGTGCGATATGATGAACAGCTATGGGGATTGACGATTGACGATTGAGACATGGTTCTAACTTCGACCACTATTTTGTGTTAACAGAAATTTACAAACTCAAAAAAGTGGGTTTTATAATTCCATTACTCCGCGAACAGACAATTAAATTTGAAAAGGTCTGAAACTTACGCAATAAGTGACCCTAAAGAAAAAACA
>JAFCZU010000599.1 GCA_019314185.1 Deltaproteobacteria bacterium
AAATATTCTTTATTTTAATAGACTGTTAAAAATAAAATTTCTTGTCATGTTTTATCAGAAAATACCATCCTAATTGCGCCTAACTTTGTATCTTACTGCGGGGTTCGTAGAGCTGAGTGGCTGGGCAACGATAACCGAAAAACTATGATAAAGGTAAAAACTATCGGTCAAATACTGCCTTTCAAAAGCGGCACGGCTTTGCCCAGTCTATCTCCAGCGCCTGGTTCGCTGTTTCCTTTAGCTTAAGCTATCTATTTCCTCAATAATCTGATCAATTACTTCTGTATTGTGAATTTTTTTCTTTTTCCCTGAACCTTTGACAGAATATACGAAAAAGACATGACCCCCAAAATCATTTTTAAATCGTTCATGATTTTTTCGATGCATTTCTACCCATTGATATTGATTGATAGATTGCCCAGAAGAAATTGGTTTGATTTGAATTCCTACATACTTATCATTTACTTTTATGTAAAAATCAACTCCATACGTTCTATCCCATTCATCTGGTGCCGGTTCTATCTTACGATTGACAATTGATTCAAGCTGTCCATAGATTGTATCAATTTCTGTCTTATATCCTTCATAAGTCCTATTAAGAACCAGATTGTATGCATAATCAACGCATTCATCTTCAGTGATTGATTCCAACTCACTTTGAACAACCTCGGAAATCTTTACATATAGAGTCTGGCCTAAGCCTGTTATGTAATCCTTTGTAATTCTGACGCCATTTTTCTTTTTTTGTTGTGCATTATTGAAATAGAAGCCCTCCCATTCATCAAAAGTCTTTGGAGCACAAGCTCTTATCAATTCGGATGTCGAGCCAACACTATATGCCTTATTCAAACCCCACCTGTTCATTCCGTAGTTTAGCAGAGTTTCCCTCTTGAATTTTAAATTTCGTCCTTCAGTATCGGCAATCCATTCTTTATTCATGGTTTCCTCAAATTTAAAAATTTATGTTTGTGTTTATATTCTCGCTGCTTATCAACTAAAACAAACCCCGTTTTTATGAGGTGTGCATTTATGAATGTTTTATTTTTAAGATAGAGATAACAAAGCAGATTGTTGTCTTTATCATATTTTTCCGTGTCAAATTTCATATATACTTTTTGATTTTTTGTTTTTAATTTCAAGAAAGCAACAGCTTCTCCGTTTGCAGATTTATCTTCTTTGATACCAATCAAACGGACAGTTAATCCAGTTGTTAACTTGATAATTTCTGGATTAATGATTTCTTTAACAGAATAGTATTCTTCTCTACTCGAACAATTTTTATCGATTTTTGAACCAAACTGCAATTTTTTGGGATCAATCTTTTTATCAAAAGCATGAAAGTCTTTAAACACATATGGAAGTTTGTCTATTTCAGTCTTGAAATCAATATTGATTTTTTTCTGCTCGATAAACTCATATTTAGCGCCAAATAATCCAGGCTGGCTTACCTGCAGCTTCTGTTTAATATAGGGTATAAATTCATGATTAATTTCATAACCAACTGAAATTCTATCAAGATTTTTGGCAGCAAGAGATGTTGTTCCACTTCCGAGAAATGGGTCAAGAATTATATCTCCGACAAACGAAAACATTTTAATTAATCTTTTTGGAAGTTCTTCCGGAAACATCGCAATATGGCCATTTTGTTTTACGCCGCCGAAATTCCAATGCCCGGAAAAATATTCCTTCCATTCTTCTTTTGTCATCTTTGACTGCTCTTTAGTTTTTTTGTCAGGCCTTTTGGGGGCGCCAAGCTTTTTAAACAATAAAATAAATTCGTAATCTATTGAGAGAATACCATTACGGGGGAAAGGAAAACTTCCCATTATACTGGCACCGCCTGTAGTATTTGTTGTTGTTTTTTTCTGCCAGATTATAGCGCCCATATAATCAAATCCAATACTTTCGCAGAATTTGATTATTTCTGTCCTTATCGGAATAACTTTATACCTCCCATAATAAACAGAACGGGCAAATTGATCTCCAATGTTTATACAGAGTCGGCAACCATTATCTAAAACGCGATAACATTCTTTCCAGACAAGATTTAAATTATTTATGTATTTTTCGTAACTGTCGTTAAATCCGATTTGTTCATCTATTCCATAATCTTTCAATTGCCAGTATGGAGGTGACGTTATTACAAGCTGAATTGATTTATCTCGCAACTCTGTCATG
>JAFCZU010000145.1 GCA_019314185.1 Deltaproteobacteria bacterium
AAGATCTGTTTTATATTTATCTATCTTATGGTTTAACTCTGATAAATTATCCCTGATATGTTGTGAAGATGTCTGCTCATGATCAAGAGATGATCTGACATTTTTTATCTCATCTTCCATTATGATATTCTGATTTTCAACCTGAACGATTTGGGATGTGATATCCTGTTTTTTTTCTTTAAGCTTTTCGTGTGCGCCCCCAAGCTCTTCAGCTTCATTAAAAAGCCGTTTAACATCTTTGCGGAGATGAGATAGATCATTTTCAATTTTGTCGATATTACGCTGTGTTTCAAATATACTCGACTTTTGGTCTGCAATTTCATGGTTTTTTTGCGAGAGATTGAATTTAATCTCTTCTATAACAGCATCAAGCTTTTTAAGTTTGGAAGTATGCTCAATATTTAAATCATTGAGATCTTGCAGCAGAGAATCTGTTTCTTCGATTCGGCGCATGTAATCGTCATAATAGTTCAGCGCAATCGTTTTATTTCAGCAATTATGTCTGCAACGCGTAGAATATTCTGATTTGTATTCTGTATTTTACGCAGAGCCTCATTTTTACGGTTTTTATACCGTGTGACTCCTGCGGCTTCCTCAACGAGCAACCTTCTTTCTTCAGGCCCGGCTTCAGTTATGGCTCCAATGTTGCCCTGTTGAATTAAGGCATATGATTTTGCTCCCATGCCGCTTCCCAGAAAAACGTTATGAATATCTTTAAGCCGGCATGGCTGTTTATTAATTAAATAGGCGCTTTCACCTGACCGGTAGAGGCGTCTCGTTAACATGATTTCAGTAAAGTCTTTAAATTCTTCAGGAGTAGAGCCGTTATCATTTATAAGGATTAAGGAAACCTCCGCCATGTTTAATGGATGTTTTCCGTTTGTGCCCGCGAATATTACATCTTCCATGGATTTGCCGCGGAGTTGCTTTACGCTTTGTTCTCCCATAACCCATCTTAGCGCGTCGATTATATTACTTTTGCCGCAACCATTGGGCCCCACAATCGCGGAAATGCCAGTATGGAATTCAATGCTGGTTTTCTCGGAAAATGATTTAAATCCGGCAAGTTGTAGTTTTTTAAGCTTCATACAAAGAATCTCCAATATTTTATATATTATAGCAATTAAAGGTTTGGCTGTAAAGGAAGAACACAATTTGCGGTATAATTTAGTTGTCTGAACACAATATGTAGTATAAATATTAAAAAAGGGTTCAGGGAGCAGTAAAAATTAAGTATTTGAATTTTCATGAAGCCATCCCTGGCTTCTGATCCGCAGCGAACCGCTACAATTACTCGTTAAAAACTCAACAGTGACTTATATCTAAATTGAGCGATTAGCTATTAGTCAAACCATATCAAAATGTTATTAAATAATAACATTTCACCCAATCGGTAAAAATCGAATCGCTGGTAACCACACGAAATAATAAGAGCTAATCGCTTATTTTAGGTTATAAACTAACCCATCTTTTTCACTTTTATGAGCAAATGCTCATAAAAACCATTATTTTAGAGCTCTTGAAAATTTAAACTGAATGATTCCGGTATATTATAAATAGGCTGTTTTGGTTTTGTCAATGTAGTGCCATAAACTATAGAAAGTGCTGGACAGCAGCGGCTTTCCCAAGCGCAGCAAAGTATTTGAGGGAAATATAAGTGAACCGTCAACATTGGCAAAAATGATTAAGGGGTTGGAAAAAAAGAATTTGTCCCCGGAACTGTTTGAACCATTAAAAACCACCATAGTAATGGATGCCGGGATTGCCACTGAAGATAATATTAAATGGCTCAGGGAAAACAGTTATCCTTATATTGTAGTCAGCCGAAAGCGTCATCGGGAGTTTAATGAAGATGAAGCAGTCGTGGCAAAACAAGATGATGACTGCACAGTAAAATAAACAAAAGTAGTGCCATAACGAAGATTGTAAAAAAGTAACATGCTGTAATTGTAGGGTTTATCTTTTTTAGTTAAAAAGATGGGTTAAACTATCCCAGAAGATATTTCCAGACAGGTATAATCTCAATTGTCTTATCGCCCTCTTTCAGTATTTTTTCTTCATCTAAAGTGATAATTTTTATAGTAAATTTCGTCTGAATGCCTTTTGAGATGAAGAAATATTATATTTTCCAGTAAGTGGCCATTCTTAGCTACGATTTTCGGTGCAACCGAAGCTGCCATGGAATGATCTACGCAGTATATTTGTTTGCATTTGCGTTCTGTTTTAATACAGAAGGGCTGAATATCGGTACTGAAAAAAGGAAATATGCATCCTCAAACCAGTTGATACAGGCTGACACAAAGTTTTTACTTACTTTGTACCCAAGTGATTTGAGATATTCGGTAATCCTGTTTATTGTGTCCTGAAAAACTTGGTCCTCCGGGTTAGGATTCTTTACTTTTTTTCTTTGTGAGGTTGGCGCTTTTGCCTTAGAATCTGGCATTAAGTTCCAAAATAGTAGAAAACAGGTATACAGGCTGTAGAGTTGTATTTCATACGCTGTTTATTGCTGAAGCCATATAGCCTGCTCCGAATCCGTTATCTATATTCACTACAGCAACATTTGAACTGCAACTGTTTAACATGGCAAAAAGGGCTGTCAGTCCGCCAAAGCTGACGCCGTAACCTATGCTTGTAGGAACAGCTATTACAGGGCTTTTTACCATGCCTGCCACCACACTTGGCAGCGCTCCTTCCATGCCGGCAACAACGATCAGAACAGATGCCTGCTCAATGAGCTTTTTATGTGCAAACAGCCTGTGAATACCGGCAACGCCCACGTCAAAAACCGACTTTACATCATTGCCCATGGCTTGTGCCGTAAGGTACGCCTCTTTTGCAACCGGAATATCGGATGTTCCTGCTGAGATGATGGTTATTGTTCCCCTACCCTGGTTTGGGATTTTATTTTTTTTCCAGATAATCATTTTCGCGTCTTTGTGATATATTGAATCCGGAAAGTGTGAAACTACTTTATCGGCATTTTGTTTGTTGATCCGCGTAATTAGAACAACAGTTTCCTGGCGAATCATCCTTTCCATGATGCCGACAATCTGATCTGCGCTTTTGCCTTGTCCAAATATTACTTCAGGGAATCCCTTACGCAGGGAACGATTATGGTCTATATGCGCATAGTCTATGTTTTCAAATGATATATGTTTAAGCTTTCCAGCAGCGTCTTCAACAGATGTTTTGCCTTTGGCAACGGAGGAAAGAAGTCTATTTAGTGTTTCAATGTTCATTAAGATGTCGGGTGTTAAGTGTTAAGATTCCTCTTTGTAATACATTTGATAAATCTGACTTTTTACAAGTTCATCAAACTTTAATATTTCTTTAGCAACTTTTCAATTCTAATAATATCTTCCGGCAGATCTACTTCGGGAGAGTCATAAGGTGTTACAACCACCATGATTTTATGACCGCATTCAAGTACTCTAAGTTGTTCCAGTTTTTCAATTTTTTCAAGCTTTCCTTCAGGCAGTTTTCCGAATATCTCTAAAAAACGTCTGGTATATGCATAAGCACCTAAATGCTTGTATGTATCAAAACAGCTGGAAAAATCACGGCTGCAAGGTATCGGTGATCTTGAGAAATACAAGGCAAAACCCTGATTGTCGAATGTCACCTTAACATCCTTTGGGTTTGTTATTTCGTCTTTATTTACAATCTTAAAGGCAAGGGTACTCATTTCGAGATTTGTGTCAGAAAAAAAAGGTTCTACAAGCTTATTTATACAACGAGGGTCGAGAAGCGGCTGATCACCCTGAATGTTTACAACAATATCGTCAAGGCCCAGACCGATTTTTTTTGCTGCTTCTGCAACCCTGTCGCTGCCTGATCTATTTTCTTTCGAAGTCATGACGACATTGCCTCCGAAATGCTGAACAGCATCAAAAATCCGCTTGTCATCAGTAGCTACAATAACGTCTGATATTTTTTCCGCTTGAGACGACCTTTCATAGACAAGTTGTATCATGGGTTTCCCGGCAATAAGGGCAAGCGGTTTGCCGCCAAATCTTGATGAGGCATATCTTGAAGGGATAATCACAACAATTTTCATTTGGAATCCTATTTTTTGTAACACGTTAGCTTTTTAAAAATATGTTTGCTTCATGTATAATTAGTGTCTGAATGAAAACCTCAAAACACCTGAAAATACAGTCCGTTGTATGCTATTCATAAATCGAAGTTTTTTAGCAGTTAGCCCTTAGGGCTAATAGTTTTTTCACAAATTTTCATAATCCTGAAAATTACTATTCTTTGATATTTTGTTCTATAATATCCCCTATTTTTGGAAGAACTGTTTCAGCACCGGTTTTTAGGGGAGAAACTGGCTTTGGCGCAGGCTGGTTTGATATGGCCGGCTTTTTAAGCTTTTTTAAGCTTTTTTGTATGGATTCAATCTTATCTTCAAGGCTCTTTGATGTTTTGCTTAATTTCTGCTGATAAATCTTTTGTTCCTTTTTGAGCGCAAGATCGAACATTTTTTTGTCTATTTTTATAGATGACAGAGCAGCAATATCTGTCTGCAATTTGTTTAACTTTTTTCTTGTTTTATCAAGTTCTTTACTAAGACCTGCCAGTTCTTTTTTAAAACCAGAATCCAGTATTTTGATCTTTGATGCGGCAATCTCAAGATTCCTGTAAGTGCTTTCCAGTTTTTTTTCGATTTTATCTGTTGAGCTGTTGAATTTTTTATTATCGGTTTTTCTTGCGGATCTAATATACTTTATAGCTATTGTTGCTTCATTTATTTTTTTTTGCATGGAGGATGTTGTTTTGTTAATCAAATCAATTTTTTCCCCGAGCAGGTCATCCAGTTTTGCGTGTTTCGCAGACAGGGCGGATATCCTATCGCCAAGATCCTGAGAAAGAGTTTCTCCTGTGTCGTGCATACCTGCGACCCTTTTTTTTATGTCTATGTAAGCGACAAAAAGTATAACGAATAAAAGGCATGGAATTAATATTGAAACAAGTGTAATCCTGCGGCTTAATTTTTCTGTCCGTTGATCCTCAAACTTCTTTTGAAACCCGACATCCGGAGTTTCGTCGTCAAGGCGTATCTTAAATCTGGAATTTTCGTTATCTGTCACTTTTTCACCCGCTCCACATATTCGCCCGTTCTGGTATCAATCCGTACAAGTTCTCCCTCTTCTATAAATGGGGGCACCTGAACAATATGGCCTGTTTCAAGCGTTGCCGGTTTTGTGCTCCCCGCGGCAGTATTCCCTTTTACCCATGGGTCTGTTTTAACGATCTCGAGATTAACGAAGTTTGGCAGGGAAATGCCTATCGGTTTTTCTTTAAACATTAAAACATTGCAAACCGTATTGTCCTTTAAAAATTTCTTTGACTCTTCTATCTGGTTTCCTGAAAGAAAGTCCTGTTCATAGGTAGATATATTCATAAAACAATAATTATCGCCTTCTGAATATAAATATTCCATTTCAAGTTCTTCCAGGTTTGCTTCTTTGAATTTTTCACTGGATCTGAATGTCTTATCAAACTGAACTCCTGTAAGCATGTTTTTTAACTTGCATTTATACAGAGAGTGCCCCTTGCCTGGCTTTAAAAAGCTAAATTGTACAATAACAAAGGGTTCGCCATCAATCTCGATTTTAAGCCCTTTTCTCAGGTCTCCGCTTTCGTACATAGTTTTATTATTCCTTTTTAGATTGTTGATTGTTGGATTTCTGACTTCTGACCTCTGTTTTTTGTCTCAGCTCAGCGGGTATTTTCAACAAATTGTTTAACCTTATTAAAATCTTTGTTAAATCTTATGGCACGTCCTTTTGGATCTATTGCATTTGTTTCTGCGCAACTGTCAATACCTGCAGGATGAACATGCATTATGCCGGCATAGACATTATCGGGTGTTATTCCGCTTGCCAGGATTACCGGTATGCTGCTGGATTCAACAAGTTTTGCGGCTATGGTTTCAATTGCATGTCCAGCCTGTAATGCCGACAAAACCTTTAACAGGCTGACAGACAATAGAATTTCCGCTTTTTTTAACAAGCAGGGTATCTGTTAAAAAATAATCGCTTGTCGGCTCGAACATACGTGCAAAATCAACTGAAGAGACAATGCCAGTTTTTGTTATTCCAAGTCTTGTAATTGGGATAGATCTCATTATTTTGATTCCAGGAAATTTTTCCTTAACATTTTTTTGCAAATCAAGCAACTCAATACAGATTTTGGGAATATCGTTGTTATCAATTAAGGCTTCACAAAAATGCATAATATCGGGCTGATAATAATCCAGAGCGCGAAAAACAGTATCAGGATCATTGAAAAGCAAAATCAGGCCGCTTTTTGAGGTTGAAGAATCGATTTTTTTATTGTGTTTCTTATTAATGGATGTTTCCATTTATTACCGGAGACAACCACGCTGCCGATGTGATCCATTCCAAGCTCTATAAGCTTTTCAGCCTCAAAAGGGGTTTGGATCTCATAAGTCTGAGTAATTATATTCTCAAGTTTCGCACCCTTGATTTCTATCAATATCAAGACGGTAAGGGTTGAAAATAACATTTTTACAGCGAAATCATTTACTTATATTTTGTAAGCAGCAACCTGTGCGGCATACATTACGATCAGGCGCAAAGGAGATATAACATATTTAATTTTAAAATTTATTTTTAGCCCTTGCCGTCTAACGCTTTGGCTAAATTAAAGGGTGCGAAACTTGAGTTATATTATTCAAACTTTTTTATTTAAACCTGTTTGTGTTCATTTGTGTGGGTTCATAGCTGAATAGCTACTTACCTTTAAATATACTGTAGTTCAAACAATAATTTGATTAAAGGCCAATTAGCGGCTTTGCTGATAGTCTATGGTTATGAAAACTTTGAAATTGAGTAGTTACTGCTTTTTTCTGTTATTTCAGCCTTGTTTATTATTTCCGTGAAAGCTGGAGCCCAACCGGGAACACACTTGAAGCAAATATGTTTTCAAAAAGCTAAAACATTACAAAATGTCAAATTTATCTGTTTTTTTCTTTACTTTACAATCGGTTATTGATAAAAAATAAATTTCAGTAAAAGTAAATTTGTTGGCTATTAAAAAGATTTTTTTGTGCAATAATTACAATGACTTTTCAAAAAACGTTCCTTGTTAGAAACGAGATTCAAGTTCAATGACGGCGAAATGGAGCGTTTTGCAAAAGTCTTTTACGTTCACAGGAGGTTAATATAATGGACATCGCCAGAAAGTTAGGTATTTTGGTTTTTTGTGCTGTGCCGGCCATTGTTGGCGGAGGTATTGTTTTTGCGATTTTTGGCAGTTATCCACCGGTTTTTATATATGAAACCCTTCTTTTTTTTACAGCTCTCGGCGTTATCAGCAAGTAAAAGATTCTGATCTAAAGGACCAGGTTTTGGTTTGCCCACTGAAAGAAGCTGTTTTACATAAAGTCGTACAAGTTAAAAGTGCCTAAGGTTATGGAGTTGCTCCTGCCAGCCATTGCGAGATATACTCAATGCTCTTCGTTCTTTTGTTGTCTTGCTCAGGTGAGGCGGGGCGGGTCGCTTCGCTGGTTTTAATGTTTTTGACAAAACTCCTTAACTTGAGTTCACTTCAAACTCTTGCAGCGTTTTTGTTTGTTGACGAATCTTTTGTAAATAGATTTCCAAGAGCTTGTCCGAGAATTATGTTTGTAACGAAAAAGGATAAGAGCGAGACGTTCTCAAGGACGGTGTGAGACCTTTTATTTAAAGACCTCTGTTGGTAACCTATAATTTTTGGCAATCTTCTTAGTCTCGACCATTCTATGCATCAAGCATTTTTCTATTTATAGAAACGATCGGTTTCTTTAATCCAAGTTGAGCGATTTGTTGTGAAGATATGTGTCGAAATCATGACGCATAAGGGCTTGCGAAAATCGCCACGTAGGAATATGCTTCACATTCTACAGGACAAGCAGGCATAACCCATGAATATGTTGAGATTCTTAGCGAATTCTTGGTGTGCGAGAGGCCGAGAACAGGTTAATTTATAATGAATCAGGCAAACAATAATATTTTATTTAACAACTCTTCGCATCAGAGTTGGAGATACTATGCCTGATAGAGCTTCATATAATATTATTTTCTGGTTCTTTCTTATCCTTTTTCTTGGTTCTATTATTATGCTTGGTTGGCTTATATGGCCATTTATATCGATTATCGTTCTTGCCGCTGTTGTAACAGGTGTTTTCAATCCGGTTTACCGTTTTATTGCAGTTAAAGATAAGATAAATTCTCCTTTTGCATCTTTCTTAACCTGCGTACTGATATTTTTTGTGTTGTTTATCCCCATTGTTTTTTTTGTAGGCATATTATCAAAAGAAGCATTCGATCTATATACAACTGCAAAGAGCGCTATATTAAACGATCAGATAAAAAATCTTCTTGCAAACAGCGAAATTTTGGAGAAAGCAAACTTTCTGCTTTCACATTTCAACATAGAATTTACCGGCGAACAACTCAACAAGGCTATTTCAGAAGTTGGAAAAATTGTCGGCCTTTTTCTATACGAGCAGGCCAGGGCAATCGCCTCGAATATGTTTGCATTCCTGGTAAACTTTTTTCTCATGCTCCTTGTTATCTATTTTCTGCTAATCGACAGCGACAGACTTATTTCATTTATAACTAATCTCTCACCCCTGCCCAGAGAACAGGATGAAAAGCTGATTCAAAAATTTAAGGATATGGGAGGGGCAATTCTTATCGGTAACGGCTTGGGCGGTTTGATTCAAGGCACACTCGGCGGAATCGTTTTTATGCTGTTTGGTTTTAAGTCACCTTTTCTGTGGGGCGTCATAATGTCTCTGCTTGCATTTCTTCCCATCGTGGGAATAGGAGCTATATTTATTCCAGCAGCCATTTATCTTTTTTTAACTGGATCTACAGGTTCGGGTATTTTTTTCATTATATTTTATGTAATCCTTTCCGGCAGCATTGAATACATATTTAAACCAAAACTGGTTGGCCACCGCGTTAAAATGCATCAGCTTCTTGTGTTTTTTTCAATTATCGGCGGATTAAAACTTTTTGGCCTCCTCGGCATTATCTATGGCCCTCTTGTTGTTACCGCTTTTTTAACTTTAACAGATATTTATCACGCCAGTTATCAGAAACTGGTTGGGAATAAACAATTAACAATTAACAATTAACAATTGATACGGACTTTTAGATAAATAATTTGTAGCCGTTCACTGCTTGAAACTTGAAATTAAAAATTGGGAAGAACAATATAAAGGTATGAAGGCTAAATTTCCAATTTTGTAACACTTTAGCTCTTTAAAACGAATTTGAACTTACGAATTTGTTTTGAACCGCAGAATATTGAACAAGAAATTATGAATGTCGGAGTAAGGTACTTCTATCATTTTTACTACTATAAAAGATAGAGCATAGCGATTTCACAATTCATCATTTGAAATTCCTTGTTCGATATTCAAATAATATTTTTTCGAATTAGCAATATCTCAACGAAAATAGCCAAATTTTCAAAGCGCTAAATTGTTACCCAATTTCTAATTTCCAACAACTCATTTATTATAGGTATTAAAACAATGTACACTGAAAAACTTTCTGAAATCAGCATAGAAAAAGAGATGAAAAAATCTTATCTCGATTATGCCATGAGCGTCATCATCGGAAGAGCTTTGCCGGATGTGCGCGACGGCCTGAAACCTGTTCACCGCCGCGCGTTATTTGCAATGCGTGAGCTGAAAAATGACTGGAACAAACCCTATAAAAAGTCTGCCCGCATTGTCGGTGATGTTATAGGCAAATATCATCCACACGGCGACACAGCTGTTTACGATACTATTGTGCGAATGGCACAGAATTTTTCTTTAAGATATCCGCTTGTTGACGGTCAGGGCAATTTTGGTTCCGTTGATGGAGATCCTCCGGCGGCAATGAGATACACAGAGGTCAGGATGACTCTTCTAGCTCATGAAATGATCGAGGATCTTGACAAAGAAACTGTTGACTGGACGCCGAATTATGATGAATCATTAATAGAACCATCTGTTTTCCCATCTAAATTTCCAAATCTACTGGTCAATGGTTCTTCAGGCATAGCAGTCGGCATGGCAACTAATATACCGCCTCATAATCTTTCTGAGATAATTTCGGCAATAATTGCCATAATAGACAATCACGATATTTCATTACAAGAGCTTATGATGCTCGTTCCCGGGCCTGATTTTCCTACAGCCGGCATTATTTGCGGAACCAGCGGAATAAAGCAAGCGTATAGAACCGGTCGTGGCATAATTCGTATCCGTGCAAAATCTTTTATTGAAAAAGACAAAAGAACGCAAAACGAAACAATTGTAGTTACAGAACTTCCTTATCAGGTCAACAAAGCAAAGCTTATCAAAAAAATATCGGAGATGATAAGGCATAAGGAGATCGAAGGAATAAGATTTATAAGGGACGAATCAGACAGAGAAGGCTTGCGGATCGCTATCAGCCTTAAAAAAGATCAGATCCCAGAGGTACTGCTCAATCAGCTTTATAAACATACACAGATGGAAAACAGCTTCGGCATTATTTTTCTGGCAATAGTAAATAACCGGCCGGAGCTGCTTACTTTCAAAGAAATCCTTGAGCATTTCATACTTCATCGCAAGAATATAATCATAAGGAGAACAAGGTATGATCTGAAAAAAGCTGAAGCGCGCGCCCATATACTTGAAGGCCTGAAAATTGCGCTTGAAAATATTGACGATGTTGTCGCCCTGATCCGGAAATCAAAATCGCCGAGTGAAGCAAAAGCCGGATTGATTCAAAGGTTCCACCTAAGCGCTATACAGTCTCAGGCAATACTTGATATGCGTCTCCAGAAGCTAACCGGACTCGAACGGGAAAAGATATTGGAAGAATATAAAAATATCATTAAAGATATTGCCAGATATAGAGAAATACTTGCGAGTGAACGCCTCGTGGAAAATATCATCAAAGATGAGCTCGCTGAAATACAAAACAGGTTTGGTGATTCCCGCCGCACAGAGATAACAGAATATGCCGAAGAAATAACTATGGAAGATATGATCGTCGAAGAGGATATGGTTGTTACAATTTCAAACGCCGGTTATATAAAACGCAATCCCATTACACTTTATCATAGCCAGCGGCGGGGGGGCAAAGGCAAAACAGCCATGGGAACAAAAGAGGAGGATTTTGTCAAACATCTGTTTGTTGCCTCTACCCATCACACGCTTCTTTTTTTCACAAACCTCGGAAGGGTTTACTGGCGAAAAGTATATAACATTCCACAGGCAGGCCGCTTGAGCCGCGGAAAGGCGATCGTTAATTTGCTGAATTTTGAAAAAGACGAAAAGCTTGCAACCGTTCTCGATGTAAAATCATTTGAGCCGGGCTTTCATGTGCTTATGGCCACAAAACACGGCCTTGTGAAAAAAACAGATTTAATGGCTTACAGCCATCCCAGGACAGGAGGCATAATAGCCTTAAAACTTGCTCCTGGCGATGAATTGATCGGAACAAGGCTCACCGATGGAACACAAAATGTCTTTATATGCTCTGCCATGGGCAAATCAACGCGTTTCCACGAATCAGGCATTCGACCCACAGGTCGTGTTGCAGGAGGCGTGCGTGGTCTCAGGCTTGCGCAAAAAGACTGGATTGTAGGAATGGAAGTCTTAAGCCATGGGCAAACCCTTTTTACAATAACAGAAAATGGCTATGGGAAAAGGACTTCCATAGATGAATATCCTGTTCATAAACGGGGCGGAAAAGGCGTAATTACGATTAAAACAAGTGAGCGGAATGGGCTTGTGGTTGCAATTCTTCTTGTTGAAGAGCATGACGATCTCATGCTGATAACAGACAGCGGAAAGATTATACGCATGCCGATAAAAGGGGTCTCGGTCATCAGTAGAAACACACAGGGTGTTAAACTGATGGGCATGGGTGCAACGGAAAAGGTTGTTGGAGCGGCAAGGCTTGCTGAAAAAGAAGAGGAGTAAAAATAATATTTTCAAATGAATAATATTGATATAAATTCAATAAAAATCGGCGTGGTGGGAGCAGGAAGCTGGGGCACGACACTTGCCAATCTTCTTGGCGAAAAAGGGTTTAAGGTTGATCATTGGGTTTTTGAAGCAGAAGTAAGAAAGCAGATTCAAGAGCTTAGAGAAAACAGAATTTTTCTTCCGGGTTTTACCCTTTCGCCGAACATATTTCCCACTGATGATCTCTCTCGTGTGGTTTCTGGCAAAGATATTGTATTGATTGTTGTCCCATCCCATTTTATGCGGGAAACAGCTAAAAAAACAGCAGGTAATATATCAAAAAACACCATCATTGTGTCAGCCTCCAAGGGAATTGAGAACAAAACTCATTTAACTATGTCCGGTGTGCTGAAAGAAACGCTTCCGGAAATTCAGGAAGATAATTTTGCAGTTCTTTCAGGCCCGAGTTTTGCCAGAGAGGTTGCCGCAAACGTGCCGACTTTAATTGCTGTGGCATCAAGTGATAAAAAAACAGCAGGCTTTGTGCAGCATGTTTTTGCCACACCGGATTTCAGGGTTTACACAAGCAGCGATATAATCGGAGTTGAACTTGGCGGTTCTGTTAAGAATGTTATAGCCATAGCAGCCGGAATAGCAGATGGACTCGGGTTGGGATTAAACACGCGCGCGGCATTAATCACAAGAGGTCTCACAGAAATGCGGCGAATGGGTTTAAAACTTGGCGCAAATCCACGCACATTCACCGGACTTGCCGGCGTCGGAGATCTAATTCTGACATGCACTGGCGATTTAAGCAGAAATCATACAGTGGGCAAGCAAATCGGTGAGGGGAAAAAATTAAAGGTTATTCTGTCTGAAATGCGTATGGTTGCGGAAGGTGTAAAAACAGCCAAATCTGTTTATAACCTGTCTAAAAAGCTTGGTGTTGAAATGCCTATTTCTAACGAGATCTACCATATTCTTTATGATGATATTTCTCCCAAAGATGCTTTATACAGGTTGATGACAAGAAATCTTAAACAGGAACTGGATGAGAGGTAAAGCAACAGTTTTAACCAAGGCTCATAAGGGAACTGGCCATAGAAAGAGATTACAGGATAAATATCTTACTTCAGGTTTGTCAGGATTTCATGACTATGAAGTAATCGAACTTCTCCTGACACTTGCCACACCGCGAAAGGACTGCAAGTGCGCGGCTAAGGATGCTTTAAAAAGATTTAAAACACTGCAGGACGTGTTTGAAGCCTCCCCTGAAGAACTTTGCAAGGTTGACGGAATAGGCCCAAAAAATCTGTTCGGCATAAAACTGATAAAGTCTGTTGCCGACAGGTATCTAAAAAAAAAATTGGTAAAAAAGAATCCGCTCAACAATTCAAAAGAATTGTTCGATTATCTTTACTGCAACATGGGAAATAAAAGCCGTGAATGTTTTAATGTTATCTTTTTAGATGCAAAAAATAAGGTTATCTCGAGTGAGACTCTATTCCAAGGATCATTAACAGCAAGCTCCGTTTATCCAAGGGAAGTAGTTCAGGCTGCCCTGAATCAGCATGCAGCAGCGCTTATTTTCGCGCATAACCATCCTTCAGGCGACCCAACCCCATCCAAAGAAGATATTTCAATAACTCGGCAGCTTGTTTTTGCCTGCAAAGTGGTAGGCATTACTGTTCATGAACATCTAATAATAGGAGACAACCAATATTTCAGCTTTGCAGACCAGGGGTATATTGCCGGCATGAACCGTGAATTCGAATCGCACAGGTAACTATCTCAAGTTTCGCACCCTTTAATTTAGCCAAAGCGTTAGACGGCAAGGGCTAAAAATAAATTTTAAGGCGAAATATACTGCCTGTGCTTTTTACAACGGCGCCAATCAATTAATAAATGTGTGCCGCACAGGGTGCTGCTTACAAAATATAAGCAAATAATTTCGCTGTAAAAATGTTATTTTCAACCCTTACCGTCTTGATATTAATAGAAATCAAGGGTGCGAAACTTGAGTAACTATGTTTAGAGGTTAAGCTGAACATAAAAGCAATTAACCGCTGAACCATGAACCGTGAACCGTGAACCGCATAATTCAACATGACAGATGAAAACAACAAATATCCCTCTTGTTTTGGGGTACTCGACAAAGTTTTTCCTGTAGGAGAGGACGGCCTTAGAAACAGCCCTGAGTTCTGTCTTGAATGCATTTGTAAAACAGAATGTTTAAGATCCGCCATGGCCGGCTCTGGCGGCTTAACAGTTCATGAAGAATTGGTGGACAGGGCTTATGAGTCCGGCATGATCGGTTTTTTAGGCAGATGGTCCAAAAAGAAAGACCTTGATCGCAAGATAAAGACGCAAAAGGTAAAGTCTAAAGATAAATCTAAATTTAACGATTAGCCTTTAGCGGTTAGCTATTAGTTTAATGATTTCAGGATGTTTTACTATTACAAATTTTCATCAGTCGGAAGTTATTTCTAATTAATCTAATACCCTGATTTTTTAGAACTAAACTCTAACAGCTAATTGCTCAACTTAGATAAATAACCGCTTAAAAATTCTGACAAAAAAAATAATTTCAGGAGTATGTTATGAGATCAATCAAAGAAATAGACATTAAAGACAAGAAAGTTTTTATAAGAGTCGATTTTAATGTTCCAATGGATGAGCAGCAGAATATCCAGAATGATACCAGGATAAAGGCTGTTTTACCCGTATTAAGATATGCTCTGGACAATAATGCAAAACTGATAATAGCTTCACATCTCGGCAGACCAAAAGGAAAGTTTATTGCTAAATTCAGCCTTGCACCTGTAGCTAAACGTCTCGGCAGGCTCCTTCAGGCTGACATTAAGATGGCGCCCGACTGCATCGGACCTGAAGTTAAGGCGCTTGTGTCCGGCATGAAAACAGGCGATATATTGCTCCTGGAAAATTTACGTTTTCATCCAGAAGAGCAGGAAAACGATGATGCCTTTGCAAAAGAGCTCGCAGACCTGTGTGACATATATATCAATAATGCTTTTGCCGTGTCGCACCGCATCAATGCATCGGTTGTGGCAATTACAAAATATGTGCCGGTATGTGCCGCAGGCTTTTTACTGGAAAAGGAAACCGGTTATTTTAAAAAGATAATGGCCAAACCGCAGCGCCCTCTTGTTGCAATTCTTGGGGGAGCTAAAGTATCCGACAAGTTGATGGCGCTGGATAATATGTCTGATCATGTTGACAAGTTCGTAGTAGGCGGCGCAATGGCAAATACTTTTCTGAAAAGCACCGGCTGCTCTGTAGGAAAGTCAAAAGTCGAAGAGGATCTTGTTGAAGCAGCCGACTCGATAATAAAAAATGCTGTGAAGCGCGGCATAAAATTCTACCTTCCTGTGGATGTAGTAATTGCGAGACGTTGTGACCCAAAAGCCGCAACAAAGATTGTTCCTGTTCATGAAATCCCTGAAAACTGGATGGCCCTGGACATAGGTCCGGCCACATCTTTGCTCTTCAGTGAAGTACTGTCTGACGCAAAAACAATAATCTGGAACGGCCCCATGGGGGTATTTGAAATCGATTCTTTCAGCAGGGGAACAATAGCAATGGCGCACAGCGTAGCCAATTCCTATGCGCTTACAATTGTCGGCGGCGGCGATACAGATGTGGCTCTGCATAAAGAAGATGTAACCGACAGGATAACATATATTTCTACAGGTGGAGGAGCTTTCCTCACCATGCTGGAAGGCAAGACGCTTCCTGCCGTAGCTGCCCTGGATAAAGCTGAAAAAAATTGTAAAAGTGTAATACCCTAATTGAGTCAAAACTCAATCACCTACCACCTGTAGAACGGGTGGTTTGATGCAGCATAACGATTCATAGCAGATTACAATCCAATATCAAAAACACAGCCGTCAAGCTAAAAGACTATGAACATCGAACATCGAACATCGAATTTTGAATAAGGAATTCTGCCAATTTATAAACCGGCGGAGCGACTCGCCGTGCTCGCGCCCGTCGCGGCAGGAGCGATTTCATCATTCGATGTTCAACGTTCAATGTTCGATGTTCGATGTTCAAAAGAATTTTTACTCTGCCGTTCAATATTATTATGGCTCTTAAATCATATGCAAACAAACATATAATTATATCTCTTACACTTGCAGGTACACTTGTACTGATGGGTTATCTGTACAGGGTTCCGATAGCTGAAACAGCAGTTAAATCTTTTAATCTTTTTTCAGACAGAGAAAGAATCAGCACAATTATCGAATCTTTTGGAACCGGCGCGCCTCTAATGTTTATGCTGGTACAGTTATTTCAGGTGCTGTTAGCCCCTATTCCGGGTGAAGCTTCCGGCTTTATCGGCGGGTATTTGTTTGGAACAGCCCGGGGGTTTTTATATTCAAGCATTGCCCTTACAGCAGGGTCGTGGCTGAATTTTGTAATCGGCCGGTTTTTAGGGAAGCGTTATATCAGGAAACTGATACCGGCAGTTCATCTGACAAGATTTAACACTATCATTAAACGCCAGGGAATAATTGTTATTTTTCTTTTATTTATCTTCCCGGGTTTTCCAAAAGACTATCTTTGCTTATTTCTTGGATTAAGTGCCATTCCCGCTAAAGTATTTATATTGCTTGCCGCCACAGGACGCATGCCCGGGACATTTATGCTGAGTCTTCAGGGAGCATCGATTTCCGAGCAGAATTATCCGTTATTTGCACTCATTATCGGCACAAGTCTTATTATTGTCTTTTTCGCCTATCGGTATCGTGAATTTCTTTACCAATGGGTTGAAAGATTCAACAATAAATAATGGTAACTACTCAGGTGGATAGGCTGAAGACTGAAGACTATCAGGAAAAAGCGCATTAAAAAGCCATCTTTAGTTCAGCCTTCAGTCTAAACAGCTTCAACCTGACTACGTGAGTAGTCACAAATAATGTTTTTTGGGCAATTGACGGTTGCTTGGAATAATGATAATTAAATCAGAGGTTAGAGGTCGGAGCAAGGATTTATGATTGTCGATTGAAAAGATAGAACGAATCCCGCCAGGCGGGACATCAATCATAAATCAAACAATCAACAATCATAAATCCAATTATGGTGAGACTTGAATAATGTTAAGTGCCGTAGAAAAAAAAATAGCATTCTGGGGTGTAAGGGAAGAAATCAGCCATTCATGCAGATTAAGGCGCTCTTATTATGAGCTTTTAAGGGATGAGCTTGATCAATTCCTGCTTAAGTATGCCCTTATTGATTCATATAATAATTTTCTTGCAAAAAAACTACCTTATCCTTTTGTAGAAAAAAGGGAGCTGAAGCCCAGGGCTCTCATTCCTGACCTGGAATATGGAACTCAGAATGCCTTTCTGGTAATTTTTATTGAAGATACAATTCCAACTTCTCACAAGAAATACATAAGATTCTTTGATGTTAACAAGACAATAAGAAACAACCTTCTTACTTCAAAGAGTCTGACACTTTCAAGTAAATTTGACAGAAATCAGAAATATCTGGATTCAATCCATTTCTCTAATTTTTTAAGTGCGCTGCTCCCAGTTGATTATGCCCTTCTTATTCAAAGAGATCCTGGGTGCAAAACAAAGGACCGATACGATCTTTCACATTTTCATGTGCGAATCGACTGGCCCATTGCAGAAGCAGCCGAAGATCTGGCCCAAAACCTTCGCTACATATCAAAAGATCTTTATGAAAAAGGGGATAAATACGCAGAAGATGTTCAGAAAAAATTCTTTGGTTATTACGGCCTTCCTGTAATGTCGGGAGGAAGGAGAACCGCAGCTATTGTGGCTGCCCAGTATTTGAAAAGAATTTCGTGTATCTCGACTGTATATGTCGGAAGCAGTGAATCACGAGCGCTTATACGTATTTCAGAAAGAGGAACATCTAAGTATGTTCTGATGAAATTTACAAACATGGAGATAAACCAAATTGCAGAAGAAAATAATATTGCTCTTCAGACTTTTAAAAGAAAGTATGTAGTTGCTCGCAAAAAGAATGAGAACATCTGTATTTTTCAGACCGCATATTCCTTTACAACACATTCCAGACCGCCTGATGACGGCAAGCTGCGGGAAATCAATCCCGACCATTACTGGCTGACAGTTGGCGGGCAGTATATTCTTCCAAAACCGGAGGCTTGGAAATATGCTCCTATTTCTTTAAATGCAATTTATTCATAACTGCTCACGGCTTGAAACTTGAAACTTGAAACTTGAAATTAGAAAGTAGAAAGTAGAAAGTAGAAAGTAGAAATCGTGATGAGAAAAACGACTTTTTATGATGCCATCAAATTTCCAATTTCAACGTTCCGTGAACGTTTACTCAATCGCCTTCATCATTGCTATTTCATCACAGTCAGGAAACTTAACGCACAGCAGGCAATCTCCCCAGATCTTAAGGGGAAGTTTTGATCTGTCAATACGCACAAAGCCGTATTTTTCAAAAAATTTCGGCCGGTAGGTAAGGGCAAAGATTCTTTTTATATTAAATGATTTTGCTTCAGAAAGAGCCTCTTCTAAAAGCCTTGATCCGATTTTTCTACCTAAGTAATCGGGATGTACCGCCAATGACCGTATTTCTGCAAGGTCCTCCCAGCAAAACTGCAAGGCACAACAACCTATAGCTTTATCTTTCTTATCATCCACAAACACCGAAAAATCTCTTAGATGGTCGTAAAGCTCGGTCAGCGGACGGGGAAGGAGCTCACCTTTATTGCCGTATTCCTGAAGGAGCCAGTGTATTGCTTTTATGTCTTTTATTCTTGCTTTTCGAACCATAATATATCCATACCTCAATTGAGAAAAAAGCTCAACTTGTTAATGTCATAGATTTGTAATTGCTCAGATTGTTAGCCTATCTACTTTTCCCTGACCTCTGATCTTTGTGAACAGGTTCAAACACGTATCCAACCGATCGAAGGCTTTTGAAGTAGGCAGGTTCTTTAGGGTTGTCTTCAAAATATTTTCGAAAACGCACAATAAAATTGTCAATTGTTCGGGATGTGGTATCCCTTGAATATCCCCATCCTCTTTCCAGAAGCTCGCTCCTGGAAAGAGGTTTTCCTTGATTTACAATAAACAACTTTAAAAGCTTGACTTCCTGTTCGGTCAATATAACCTTGCCACATTTGCAATATGCAGTTGAGGTGTCGAAATCTATCCGGTTGTTGCCAAATATATAGGAAGATGATGTTGACGTATAATCGACTCCGTTTAAATCTACTTTTTCATTATGCCAGGAACTTCTGACTAAAAGTCGTTCCACACGCAGTAAAAACTCTTCAAGATTAAAAGGTTTTGAGAGGTAATCATCTACACCATAAGAAAAGCCTTTTATTCTATCATCTGGAGCTCCCTTGGCCGATAAAATCAGAACAGGTATACGTTCATCTTCGAGACGGATATTTCTCAGAACAGACAATCCATCAATACCAGGCAGCATAATATCCAGAACAATCAGGTTGGGTTGCCACTTTTTCCATTTTTTTATACCCGAAATGCCGTCTGAAGCTATCGTTACATCATACCCCTGAAGAGACAGGTTTAATTTCAAACCTTCTGCAATATGCATTTCATCCTCTATGACAAGAATACGTTTTTTACATGAATTCATCATAAATAATACTTTGCACGGCTATAAACTTCGTGGTGAAAAAATAAACATATCACAGTATATATTATCCCAGATAAGGTAAAATGATACTGAAAGTTGATCCCTTTCCGATTCCCATGCTTTTAGCAATCACCTTCCCTTTGTGAATACGCACAATGTTTCGTACCAGATACAGGCCAAAACCGCTGCCCATGGCTGACATATTATTTAATTGCCCGACCTGGTAAAACTTTCTAAAAATCTTTTTGATTTCAGCTTTTTCAAGCCCTATACCATTATCTGTAAAAATTATATATAATTCATGCTTTTTTATCTCAAATGAAATATCAATACGCGGCTTATCAGATTCATTATATTTAACAGCATTAGTCAGCAGGTTCATTAACAACATTTCAAATAATGACTGATTAATATAATATAAAATAGAGCCGCTGGAATGATTTTGTATATTGAATTCACAATTTTTGAAAAGATGGATATTGTTTTTAATAAATTGCTCAACAGTTTGAACAAGATCGGATATTACAAATTCTCCTCCATAATTTCTGCTTTCAATTCTTGCAAGATTTAAAACACGGTTGATATTGTCAGACAGTCTGTTTACATCCTGAATCATGTAACCGATATATTTTAACCGGTCATTTCTGGAAAGCTCATGCTTTTTAAATGTTTCAAGATATAGCTTCAATGAAGTTACAGGTGTTTTTAACTCATGAGTAAAACTGTCGATAAAATTACGTTGCATTCGATAGAGTCGAACAGTTTTTTGATAGTATACAAAAATAATAAATATCCCCATCAAAATGATGCCGACAAGTATCGAAAGAATTAATATAACCATCCATGCCTGAGGTTCAAGAACCTGGCCAGAATCGAGATTTAATTCAGCGACAAGCTTTTTAAGACCGACGCTAACCTCTATATACCAGTAAATATACAGGAATAATGACATAGCGAGAGCTGCTATGGAAAAAATCAAAATAAGAATGGGATGAAAAAAACGCTTTAATTCATTCATATAACACCTGATGTAACCGTTCACGGTTGTCGGTTCACAGTTTTTTTGTAAAACTTTTGTAAAATAGAAAAAGAATCCTGTTATTAATAAGTATTTTCCATTAGAATAATAGGTTCAAGAATTAAGAAACTCAAGTTTCGCACCCTTGATCTCTATCAATATCAAGACGGTAAGGGTTGAAAATAACATTTTTACAGCGGAATCATTTGCTTATATTTTGTAAGCAGCAACCTGTGCGGCACACATTACGATCAGGCGCAAATGAGATATAACATATTGAATTTAACAGTGTATTAAGCATCAATCTTATATTAATTGATTGGCGCCGTTGTAAAAAGCACAGGCAGTATATTTCGCCTTAAAATTTATTTTTAGCCCTTGCCGTCTAACACTTTGGCTAAATTAAAGGGTGCGAAACTTGAGTAAGAAACTTCTAAAAAAAATCATATTTTTTACTACAGAGAGTTAAAAAAAAATTATGCAAAACTATTACCACACATTTCATATTCCGGTTATGGGCACCGGACACTCTGTTGACACTCCTATCCGTATTGCGCCTTTAGGCATAACATCCGTAATTTCCCTTGTCGATGATATTTTGCTTGAAAAAATTCGGGAATATTACTGTGAAAAGTTTTGCCTGCCCTATTCCAAAATACAGAGAAATGTCTTTGACGGCAGAGCAAAACGAATTACGGCCTATCTTAATATGATACACGAAATCGTTCAGATTAAAATGGAGAATATTAGGAAACAACCTTTTTTCGAAAAAAACGACAAAAGTAAATATTTTAATCTTCTGCCTGACAAAGCTTCACTGAAAATAAAATACAACAAGTTTATCAAGATGGATGCCGGACCTGCGAGAGACACAATGGCAAAGGAGCTGACAAACAAAATGCTGCCCGGCTCTATTGACGTCAATATCATGGTCAAGCTTGACCGCATCCATTATGATAAAAATGGCAATCCTCTTGATGATGAATTCAGCGATGCAAAAGCAGCCCTTAGAGGGTACGCTAACAGTAACTTTAGTTCAGGAATTGTATTTTCAGCCGGAATCAATCAACGCTTATTCAATTATATGACCCGGTTTAAAGATTTTTACAGGGATAAGACAAACAATATAAAAAAGAAAATAATTCTTAAGGTAAGTGATTTCCGTTCAGCGCTTATTCAGGGGAGGTTTCTTGCCAAAAAAGGTCTGGAAGTATATGAATTTCGTATTGAATCCGGTCTTAATTGCGGCGGACATGCCTTTGCCTCAAACGGCATTTTACTTCCAAGTCTTTTAAAAGAATTTAAGGAAAAGCGTGAGAGCCTGCCGGCTATGTTTCAACCGCTGGTGCAAAAATATTACAAGAAAATGAGCTTGGAATATCCTGAATCGGCATTGACGAGCCGTCCTCTTATAACTATTCAGGGGGGAATCGGCAACCATGGAGAAGTGCTCAGACTCATGGAAATATACAATATGGATCTCACAGGATGGGCATCTCCTTTTCTGCTTGTGCCGGAAGCCACATGTGTGGATGACTCTACACGCACGCTTTTAAAACAGGCCGGAGAAAAAGAACTTTATCTGAGCGACATATCTCCCATTGGAATCCCTTTTAATAATATTCGCAATTCAGGATCTGAAATCTGGACAAAAAAACAGGCGGCAGAAGCTAAGCACGGGTCTCCGTGTTCCAAGGGCTTTCTTGTATCTAATACCGAGTTTTCCGAACTGCCTATTTGTCTTGCTTCAAGGGAATATCAAAAAAAGAAACTGAAGGAAATAAATAATACAGAACTTTCATCCAATGAAAAAGAAAGGCTTTGCCAGGCAGTTATGAGAAAAACATGTATCTGCGACCATCTGGGAAACGGAGCCTTAATCACTCTTGGAATAGCCGAAGAAAAGAACTCTCCTCAGTCAATATGTCCGGGCCCAAATATCGCCTGGTTTAACAAATTATACACACTTCAGGAAATGGTTGATCATATATACGGAAGATGCCCATCCCTTGTTTCATCCAGTCGTCCCCATATGTTTGCTAATGAAATAGTAATGTATGTGGACTATTTTGAAAAACTTGTATGCAATAGCGTTTACACCCTTAGTGAAATCAAAACTCTTCAGGAATTCAAAAAAAATCTTGAAGAAGGCATGGAGCTTTGTCTGGAAATTGCCAAAAAACAGCCATATCCAGACGAAAACCTTGACTCAATTCCTGTCTGTGTTAAAAAACAAAGGAAGCGCCTGAGATCTACTTGTGCTCTTTTTGAAAACAACACTGAGATCAAACCACAAAAACATGGAAGCACTACTCCGGCATACATATTATCTGAATGCATGAATGATAAAACACCGTGATAGGTCAAATCGAATGTTTTTTGGTGCGTAAAACACACCCTGCTGAACTCCTGAACCGTGAAAATAGCATATATCCATTATCATCTCAAAACAGGCGGTGTCACCACTGTTTTAAGGCGGCAAATTGAAGCTGTTAAAAACAGTTGTGAAACTCTTGTAATTACAGGCAGTCCTCCTGAATCACCCTTTCCCGCAGATTTTGTACATATCCCCGGCCTTGGTTACTATGACGGCTCATCAAAAAATGAGTTTAAGCCGGGAGCTGTCGCTGAAGCCATAACAGCAACGATCTTTTCCAGATGGAAGGACGGATGCGACATTTTACATGTTCACAATCCCACACTTGCTAAAAACATAAATTTTTTAAAAATTCTTAAAGAACTGCAGAAAAGAAAAATAAGACTTTTTCTCCAAATCCACGATTTCGCCGAAGACGGACGCCCGTTAGCATACTTTCATGAAGAATATCTTTCCGATTGTCATTATGGAGTAATTAATTCCCGCGATTATAATATGCTGCTAAGAGCTGGTTTAAAAAAAGAGGGCCTGCATAAAATTTTCAACACAATCAAGCCGTTCGATCTCAAACAGAAAAATCCCGATTCTAAAGAATATGTGCTGTATCCCATACGCGCCATCAGAAGAAAAAATATCGGAGAAGCAATTCTTTTGTCCAGATTTTTTAGAAACAATGCTGATCTTGTTATTACTCAACCACCAAACAGCCCAGCAGATATAATAAGTTATAAAGGGTGGAAAAGGTATGTAAAAGATAAAAGCCTGAATGTGGAGTTTGAAGCGGGATTAAAAAGAGATTTTAAAGAGCTTGTACGCTCTGCTGAATTTCTTATTACAACAAGCATAACCGAAGGATTTGGTTTTTCATTTCTCGAACCATGGACCGCCGATAAAATTCTTTGCGGAAGAAAGCTCGCTGATATATGCTATGATTTTGAACAAAAAGGCATAAAACTTGATCATCTTTATACAAAGCTTCTTGTGCCTGTACAATGGATTGGAAAGGGAAACCTGTATGAAAAATTGAAATCATCTATTCTAAAAGCCGGCTCTCTTTTCAGTTACAGTATAACCGGAGATGATATAGACAGATTTTACGCTGCGGTCACAAAAAATAGCAACATTGATTTTGGTCTGCTTGATGAAGCCTTTCAAAAACATGTTTTATCCCGCATTTTATCAGACAAAAAGGAGATGGACAGGCTGATAATGCTTAATCCATATATTTCACACTTAGGCGATTTGCCG
>JAFCZU010000600.1 GCA_019314185.1 Deltaproteobacteria bacterium
CATTTTTTTAATATCAAAAGTTAGGCCATACACTTTATCAGGCGGCAAGATGTCCAGTAGCTAACGGTTTTCAACGAAAATTAAAGGTCAATTTGCTTTTCTTTGAAAGTCAAGTTGGAGTCGGCACAAATATCTGAAAAGGCTGCGAAGCGCGATAAGGAAGTGCGTCAAGACCTTATCGACGCGGTCTCCAAAACCCATAAAGCACACGCGGACCTCGTCGAATCCATCAAATCATCAACTACATCTGTCAAGAAGGTGGAGACCGATATGGAGAATGCAAAATCGGATTCGGCCGCAGCCGAAGCGCAACGCAAAGAGGCGGAATTACTTCTTAATCTGCGTCGTGCGGATTTTGACTACTTCAACAATAAGCTGCATTTGGAACAACTGAAGGAACGTAAAGCTCGCATGGATCGTGCCCGGGAAAAAGCAGTCCTGGCTGAAGAATTGCTGGCGAAAAACAGTGTAGACGAAGAAACTCTGAAAGCAATACAGAAAGCTGATCGTTCGCTAATTACAACTCAAGCGAAGTTGGAGATGGGTGCACCGAATGTTCTGCTACGAGGGCTGACCAATCTCGACTTTCAGATTGATGGTGAGCAAACCACTATCGCAAAAGACGAGGAGCGCAGTCTATCCGTGTCTGATCAGGTTCGTGTGACGATTCCTGGATTTTTGCAAATAGAGTTGACAGCTGGGTCCAGTTTATCTAATCTTTTAAAAAAAGTCGACGACGCAAAACAGAAGCTAGATGCCGCATGCAAAGATGCCGGAGTGAACAATGCAGACGAAGCGAGTCAATCCTTTGATGTGCGACGGGAAGCGCAGCAGTCTATAGTGAGACAAAAGGAAATCGAGATAGAAAACCTTCGCGACCTCACATATGAAGAACTGGAAAGAAAAGTCATAGGGTTGGGAAGAAGTGTTCCAGCTTATCCCGCTGACCGAGTACCGGAACCCAATCTTTCTCCAGACTTGGAATCTGCGGAGAAGGAACTACGAAGTGCAGAGGTTGGGGTTGAAAAGGCCAAAAATGCATGGGAGGAAGCCAGAACGGAACTGGATGCGGCCCGCAAGGTACGAGATGGGGTGAGTGAACAACACAAGAAAGTGAGGGTGAAACTTGACCTCAAGGCTGACGAACTAAAGCGTGTTGAAGACGAGCTTGTGCGGTCCCGGAAGACCACTCCCGATGACGACCTCGAATCAGAGCTTTCGAAGTTCACCAAAACTGTCCATACAGAAGAGGAGAACGTCAAGTCTGACGAGATAGATCTCAGCGGCAAGGAACCTGATCGAGTAAGAATTCTGGAGGAAACGGCGAAAGGTTCATTGCGAACAGTAGAGAAAAAGCGTGAAGATGCACAGACAGAAAATACGGAAGTACAAACTCGCCTCAAGGTCTTCGGTGAAGAGGGCTTGTATGAGAAGCTTCATGCAGCCCAGAGTCATCTCGATCACATACAGCAAGAAAACGCAGCGATGATCCGTAGAGGTTCGGCAGCCAAGTTGCTTTACGAAACCATGAAAGAGGAACGTGATAAGGTACGTCTTGCCTATGTAGCTCCTCTCAAAGAGAAAATCGAGAAGCTCGGACGTCTTGTATTCAACAACTCCTTTGAGGTCGAGGTAACAGAGAATTTAGAAGTTGCCAGTCGAACGATAGATGGTTACAATATCCCATTCGATTCCTTGAGCGGGGGCACCAAAGAACAGATATCTCTCATATCTCGTTTGGCCTGTGCGATGACCGTTTCAAAAGAAGGTGGAGCTCCCCTAATTTTAGATGATGCTCTGGGATATACAGACCCAGAGCGGCTTAAATTGATGGGAGCCGTTCTTGCGAAGGCAGGTCGAGAATGCCAAATCATCATCCTTACTTGTGTACCTGACCGATATAGCAACGTCGGTGAGGCAACAGTAGTTCGATTGGGATGATTACAAAATCATTTTCCAATACAAAAACAAAGTCAAAATAACCATCATGCAATTCTTAAAAAGGGGGTATCCACTTAACTCCCGTTGAGAACCAGTCCATAAATCGGTTCCATGTCCCAGGGTAGTCCACGTCTGCTTCTGGCATTACTCAACATTAAACTCTTCCACCTATATGAAGTTTCGGGAGTTAAGGGCCTTGGGACAAAATTACTCAATCTGCAATCCCATGATTTCGC
>JAFCZU010000711.1 GCA_019314185.1 Deltaproteobacteria bacterium
GGCACAATTGCAGGCAATGGTAGATGCTGGGTGGGTGGTGACCGGTTCATGGCCTATTGATACTGAAAGGCCAGGAAGGTTACGCGCACAAAATTCAGCCGCCCTTGCCTCCTCAATCCACCTCGTCTGCCGCCCCCGCGAAAATCCCGACGGTTCCCTCCGCACCGACGACATCGGCGACTGGCGCGACGTGTTAGCCGAACTTCCCAAGCGCATTCACGAATGGATGCCCCGTCTGGCAGAAGAAGGGGTGGTCGGAGCAGATGCCATCTTTGCCTGCCTTGGCCCGGCTTTGGAAATTTATTCCCGCTATTCCTCGGTTGAAAAAGCAAGCGGTGAAAAGGTTGAATTGAAAGAGTATCTTGAACAAGTATGGGCGGCTGTTTCCCGTGAGGCATTGAAGATGATATTTGAAGGCGCTGACGCATCAGGTTTTGAAGAAGATGCGCGGCTCACGGCCATGTGGCTCTGGACCCTGCGAACGGCTGCAAACGGCAATAATAAGGCCGGTAATGATGCTCCGGCAAAAAGTCTGCCAGGGTACAGCCTCGAGTACGACGCGGCCCGCAAGATCGCGCAGGGCCTGGGAGCGCATTTGGAAAACCTGTCGCACCCGAAAGGTAGAAAAAAGAAAAAAAGCAAGCAGTTGAGATTTGACTTTGAAGGCGAACTAAAACAAATTAAAGAAGAATCCGGCAACTGGGCAGGCGATTTATCAGCAAGGGCCGGTTCAACAGTTCTTGATCAACTGCACCAGAGCATGATCCTTTTTGGAGCAGGTCGCGGAGAGGCATTGAAAAGATTTTTTGTTGATGACGGTATCGGTATGAACCCACTTTACTGGCGATTAGCTCAGGCCCTTTCCGCCCTCTATCCATCTGGAACAAACGAAAAACGATGGGTTGACGGAGTACTTGCACGTAAGAAAGGTTTAGGATTTTGATTTGTTATAAAAATAAAAACGAGGTTTAGATATGGCCAAGCTAAAACCCTGGTACAAAGTCGTAACACCGCGTGAAGACCTTCGTGAAGGGAGAAGTTGTGCGCAGATTATCAGGCGAGACAACTGAAACCTCTGCGGTTTTCAATATGCTGACACAGTTCGGAGGTGGAAAGACACATGCGCTTGCACTGCTTTACCACCTTGCAAATGGCGGTTCAAAAGCCGGCATGTGGCGCGATGTGTCAAAGATTTTGGCAAAAGGTAATATTGATTCGGTTCCTGATAACTGTGCTACTGCTGTTTTTGTTGGGACTGAGTTTGACTCGATTACGGGACATGCTTTTGCAGTAGTTGCCGAGCATGACAAGCAATTTATTGAACCCAAGGGCGACGTGATTCAGGCTTTTCTGCCCAAAGATCGTCCTTGTTTGATCCTGATGGATGAAATCATAAACTACGTCAGCACATATCGCGGGCGCGGCTATCACAACAAGCTCTATAATTTTGTACAATCCTTATCTGAAACAGCGCGCGGACTTAAGAATGTTGTTCTGGTAGTTTCGATTCCAGCTTCTGAACTCTCATATACACAGCTTCTGAACTCTCATATACAGATAAAGATGAGGCCGATCAACAAAGGTTCAAAAACATGCTGGATCGTCTTGGAAAGGCCTTATTGATGTCCGCAGAAGCAGAAACGTCGGAAATAATACGACGACGACTGTTCGAGTGGGATCCTCGGGCAGTAGGTCAGAATGGCAAGGTGTTATTAACCAGAGACGCCATTGCTGTCTGTAGTAAATATGCCGATTGGACTGCGGATCACCGTCAGCAAATACCGCAGTGGTTCTCAATTGACCATGCGCGTGAGACTTTTGCATCCGGCAGTGCTGTCTGTATTTGAACGAAAATGGCAGGGCATGCCACGCTTTCAGCAAACACGTGGAATTCTGAGACTGCTGGCGCTATGGGTCTCAGACGCATATCACAAGGGTTTCAAGGGAGCGCAGAAGGATCCTATTATCGGACTGGGCTCAGCGCCTTTAGATGACCCTACATTCAGAGCAGC
>JAFCZU010000146.1 GCA_019314185.1 Deltaproteobacteria bacterium
ATGTTCACGCCCATCCCCATGGTTCATATTCCCACGAACATGAGTAACCACAGCTCAAGCTTAAAGATATCAAAAATATATCAAACTATTCTTAAAGTCAGTGAAATCAGAGATGAATAGCGGCTTATACGTAACAACCGGCAACCATGCTGCGTAAAAGACCCTCAATATGTGTTTGTAGCAGATATATTATTTTTTAATTTAAGCCAGGGCGTTTACTTGTTAAAAGGAGTAAAAGGGGAAAGTTTAAGCTCTATCTCATTAACTTTTTATTGCCTGTTGACATGGAAAGACTCATATATATTATGTCATTTTTTACAATCTTGTCAATATATCAATACCCGTCCTTGATATTCCCCCAAATATTTTCATAGTGTCTTCCGACCGGAAAGTTCAATTCGCTTTGATTGTCCTTCAATTATCCATTTCGAAAGTTTTTTTATGATGTTTTCCAAATCATCCTTTTTTTTGGTCCCACATTCCCAGACTACCGCTATTCGCCATCCTTGTTTAGTGAGATCAGATATATTTCTTTGATCCCGCACAACTGTTCCCTCGATTTTATTTTTCCAGAATTCATTTCGCGTGTCGGGTAGTTTGGACTTTTTACATCCTTTATGATTATGCCAGAAACAACCGTGAACAAATATAATGGCATTATATTTTTTTAACACAATATCTGGCTTCCCCGGAAGATTTTGACTATTAATTCTGAATCGGAAGCCTTGCCTATGTAAGTGAGAACGGATAAGCTTTTCCGGTTTAGTATTATATCCTCTGACTTCAGACATTGTTTTGCTGCGTTGCTTGGGAGTCATAAAGTCAGTCATGATGATTATCGCTTTCGTTTCTCCCAACGTCGTAGGAGTATTCTTTATCCCCTTTAATTTCCGCTCTGCTTGCAAAATGCAAAGGAGTTTTGTATGCCTTGCTACGCAACAAAAGCGTTGCGGTGTTCTTCCAATGCACGTGGGTCGGGTGCGAAGCGGTGGGGAAGCATGAGTGTCACTCCTTCAAGCTTCGCAAAGTTTACCGCTTGGAACTCGGGGATGTCGCCCTTCTTCAAAAAGCTGGAAACCACAAGCCTGCAATCTTTGTCGAATGTAATCAAGTGGCGATCAAAGGCCTTGTCGTGAAGAGCATTTAAGCAAAGTCCGTTGGTTGGATCGGCGCGGCGATTTTCGTTTTCGTTCCACGGAATGATATGGCTGGCAATCAGCAACTGAGGGACGGCTATCCCTGTCAAAGCGTAGCGATTTTCATAACTAGATAACACCGCATTGCGGAAAAAGGTTTGAAGCCGGCGTGTTTTTACCATCCGCTCAACCTCGGAAGGGCCTCTCGGTTGTTCAATCTCGGGAGCAGGTTTTCCTATGCCGGTGCCCCCCATCAAGGCCTCGAATGCAACTTCGCTCTTCTCTGCCATAGTCGACCAGTTATCTTGGAATTCCGACCATACCTTGCGGTCAAGTTTGCTGCTATTGGGAAGCCCTCCTACTCCGCGAGCCTGATGGCGAGGATCAAGTGATGCGATGTTTCCGAGTTTCCGAGAAATAGAACCTGCGGTTCTATCCATTTTACTGGCAACCTCATTGACGAGCTTATTTCTGCTGTTACATTGTCCAAAGGACAGACGGCAATAGAGGTTCATTGCAATCAGCAATTCATGCTCGGTCCAATTCATCCTCATTTTTTCTTTTCAAAACCACTTTTACGTAGCCATTGCGATGGGTTGGTTCCAACCCGTGCAGTTGTTGCCGCGAAATCATTTAATATCTTTTGTGCTATTTCGTCTTTTAGTTCTGCTATGAACTGAAATCGCAGTTTTTCGGTAGAAAGGAAGATCCATTTCCCGTTGAGCCGTTGAGGATAGATTTGGCTCTTGTCTGCCTTTGCCGATTTAAATTCAATTATTCGGCAATGTTGAGGGTGAACTAAAATATGGCAGAACTTTTCAGTATCATCATCACCTAACATAGGTAGTGTTGCTTCTCCGCCGATGCCTGGTAGAATGGGTAGCAGTGGAAACTTGTTTGATTCTCCCTTAAGCCTTATAGAGTCACACTTTGGCTGTATACATAACCAAAGGGTCTTACCTTTAAGTTGTTGCAAGACAATTCCCATAGTGAGATAGGGCGAACTGTTTTGATATCGTGTTTTTAGAACTGACAATCTAGATAAATCTATATCACATGTTGATGAAGTTTTCTCATCTCCTGACAGTAGATGAGAAAACTTCTGATAAACCTTTTTTTTGCCTCCTGTGAAGTTCTGGATATCAGTATTCTGGCTTCCAACTTTTAGACAGTTTAAAATAGTTTCCCGGCTCAGCGTTCCGCTGGGACAAGTAAATTTGTGTTCCTTTTGATAGTTTTCCAATATCCACTTCTTTATTTCAGAAAATGAGGCATTCGAGCCGATGCAGTCATAACTTGATAAAATGGATTTTATCTCTTCTGCAATGAATGTCTCTAAATGAATGGCCGCGTCATCAGGCTTTGGCAAGCTGGCCCGGTGCGTTAAATATGCGTAGTCGAGATTTCTATTAAATAGGGATATTAAATGATGGGTTGACTGCCGTATGGCCGTTATGGCAGACAAGGCTGTATTCGGCAAGATACCGGAAATAGACTCTGAAAAACAGGCTACTAATCTTTCTGGAAGACCACCTTCATCCACCGCATTACCTTGAAAGTTCTTCGCTATCCCTCGAAAGTCTTTTGCATAAATTGTAATAACGACCGATTGGCATACAAGCTGCAATCCATTATGTTCGATCTTGAGGTTTTTTTTATGGACTTTTTTAACGTGGGTAACCACTTTTTGTGAGATTTCGGCTAAATCCAGATGCGCCGTATAGATTGTCAACAATCTGTATCTCTGCGGATTAGAAAAATCATCTCCCAGTAAGGAAGATATTAGCTTTAGAGCATTATCTCCTGATTTTTCTTCCTCCATCTCCCAGTCAATAATTACAATGTCGGCAAATTTTGCAGTGTTATTAAATGAAGCGGAATTCAGGTTAAAATCAGTGAACTCCAGTGCCGAGCATATAATCCCACAATCTGCAAAACTGTTAATTAAGACTTTGGTATCGAGATAACGTTCTTTTTTTGAGGAAGATTTTTGTATTTCTCTGTGAGACTGTTTACCTCTTTTTGGCATCTGTGCGACGACGGGAACTGAAGTTGAAGGCTTATGAAATGCTCTGTCGTCAACAATTACAGCTGTTTGCAGAAAATCTCGACTAACCTGCAAAGATTTTTCGGAGAAGTCGCGCATCACTATTCAGCCTCCTCTTGGAAGGGTGCAATCCTGAAGGTTGCTCCTTCATCGTTCCCATGATCAAGAGTTAGCGTGTAGCCGACCCTCTGAAGCACATTGCGGGATATATGCAGGCCCATGCCACGACCACCTGGCTTTCTCGTAAAACCCAGTTCAAAAATTGATTCACTGTCTCGCTCTGAAATGCCCGGTCCGGTATCACTTATGAGCATGTCATCGCCATCAATTCCCAATTGTATGGTTTTTTCTGATGTCCGATTTTTCAGCCAAAATATGGCATTATCCGCGAGATTTACAAAAACAGGATAAAATGAAGATGGGTATCCGGTGAGTGTTTTCTTTAAAAAGGCTTTGCTTGATTTGATTTCAATACCATGACGTTTTAAGCGTTCTCCGAACAGATCGTTTAAGTATTTGTTGATATCCGCTCCGTCAAATTCTGTCTCCGTTCTATACAACCTCCGATGGAGGGGAGTAAACAGTGTCAGGTAACTATCCAGATGGTCGAAGCTGGCTCGAATTCCAGAGTAAACATCCTCCATGCCTTCGTTCAGGTCGGCCCATGCCTTTAGTTCACGGAGGCGATTTCTTACCCCACGGATGCTGCTATTAAACTCATGATTAATCACTTCGATAGCCATGCCCATTTGGGTGAGTTGAAGATCTGCATCAGCGGCTTCTTCCAGCGTAACGACCTTTTGTTCCAGTGCCTCCAATTGATCGAGTTGGGTGATATCTTCGTCAAGACGTATTGCTTCTAACTGATTTCTGATCCCAATCAGGAATTGTCCTTCTCGGTTTGTAACTGCTTCAATTTTTTGTTCCAGCCGGGTTCGCTTTTTAACAATTTCCTCATCAGGAAATTCAGTAATGTTCAGGCTGTTGAATTCACTGAGCACTCTGTCGATTTCATCCTTAACATTTGTGATGCTTTGAGAAATAGCCTGCCTTGTTTCTATGGCTACAGTGTCCAACGATTCCCGTGTTTTTTTCTTTTCCGTATTTGTGGTTGCCGTTGCTTCCTTTTGGAGTGCCTTCAAAGCGTTCTCAATCCTTAACCGCCGATCAAGTTCAAGTCTCGCTTCTTGTGCCGCGAGGGTTATTTCCTGTTCGATGGTTGCTTGAATAGGCTGAAAAACTTTCTCTTGAAGACCGATGAAAGCGTTTTGATAGTCATCCCAGTCTTTCAACATTTTTTTGGATAAGCCGATTTTAGGTTTTGTAACCTTATAATTTGAAATAAGTTCTCGGAGTTGCTGAACCGATTGTTCCTCTATCATAAGAAACTCACGAGCAGCCTGATGTGGGTTTTCTATTTCTCTCGCTATATTTAATTGTTCGGTCAGCTTTTCGGTGATCTTTATAGCGTCTTTCTCTGGTGCAGATTCATCGTATAAGCAGAAGAACTCTTCGAGTTCGGTTTCAAGTTTTTCTTTTCTTACGCGAGCCTGTTTGGCTCGCCTTTCTTCTGCTTTTTGCAATTTGTTGAGGTACGCTCTCTTATCGGTGAATTTATCCGCTTTAGCACCACCTTCTCGGAAGAAGTCCGCAGCCAATTGAACGAAAAAGTTTTCTAGGATACTCTTTAACTGCCGGTATGCTTTATTTTCTCTAAAACCTTCTCTCCCTGCCTTTTCCTTTAATAAAGGATTATCAATGCTTGCGATCTCTACTGCCCCAAAGATACGGCGATGAGAGTAATGGTAATATGCTGCGTGCTTTGTTCGACGATACTCAATTCCCACCCAATCATAATCCGTGTCCCCATATGGCAGCATACGTATTCCATTTTTGAACACATACAAGCCTCCCAGCCGATTCATCTTTCCGGTGAGCAGTGTCCAATCTTCCATGGGGATCGTGGTGTCGCGCAATACCCCTTGCACGTCAGCGAATGCAATTTTGAATGATCCGCATTTAGTTGGCAGGCCTTGGCTCTTTTGCCACGGGACAACATGGTTTTTAAACTCTTCACCGTAAATGGAAATGATTCCTTTAAACTGTCCATATTTGTCAAATTCACCGACAATATTGTGATCAGCATTAATGAATTCGTTGGGTGTAAAGAAGCGATCCTTGTCAATCAGATCATCAAATACAGTTTCTGTTTTATAATCACGAAACGCGGCTGTGATGACAGGTGCTTCATGATTTGGAGTCATGGTGTTGGTAAATCCGAGCAAAGATTTTTCCAAAGGAGATGCTTTGTCACTCGAACTATTGTCAATATCATCTACCAACAACTCTGTTGCCTGTTTAATAATAAAGTGCGTTCCTACACCATCTTCTTTCAGCGATAAGTAGTCTGTATTTTTCAGGTAGGAATTAATTTCTATCGGGTCAACAGAGAATGCTTTTAGTTCAGATTCAATACGTTGCTGAAGTTCCTTATATTCTTTGCCGATGTGTTGCAGATTTATCCTGAATTCATTAACCATCTCATGGATATCTTCCTCAGTTGGCAAATTGCCATCGAAAAACTCCCTTATAGGAATTTCTATATCCTCAAGGTTTATTCCGGGTACTTCGAAGATTCCCCAGTTTAGAAATGCAGCTACTAAATTATGCAATTCACCAGAACGCTTTGCTCGGGTCAGTACAAGAACTTGTGGACCGATAATAGCGATAGAAAGGCGTCCGATACCTTTTTCTCCAAGCATGGTACGTGGCATTTTGGATGCGTCCGGAAGCGGCAAAGGCATAACTTTTGAGTTTAGCTTGCTTTCTGTACCTATGGTTAGCCAGCGGTCTTCAAATTCTTTCCGCGTCATTCCCATGCCATCATCTCGCAATACAAAAAGCCGGTCGGATCTGAAAAAGTCGATCTCTACGTAATCAGCATAGGCGTCATGGGCGTTCTTGAATAGTTCACTGATTGCTGTGGGGATACCTGCAATTTGTTGACGTCCGAGCATGTCAACCGCCCGTGCTCTGGTCTTAAATTTTGCCATTAACTCCCTCTATATGTTTGACGAAATGTCTTCCCATTGCAAAGGCCAGATCAACAGGCACAGCGTTTCCTATTTGTTTTGCCATGGAGTTCAGATTGCCGGTGAATTCGAAGTCATCATCAAATCCCTGAAGGCGTGCTGCTTCCCTAACACTTATAGCTCTGTCTTGTTCAGGATGTCCGAATCTTCCGTTCGAATAACTGATGCAGCGAGTCGTTAGTCCTGTTGCCGGTTTATCCCACCATAGGCGACCATAACAGTCAGTATGCCCAGAATGAGTTTCACCGTTTTCATTGGTCCGGGTGTAACACTCGGGCCAAAGTTTCTTTGGCCAGTTGTTGCGGCCTCCTCCGTCATGGTCAGATGCTTTAACCCGCCTCATGTTCAGTTCGGATAATTTGGCGGCACGGTGATTTAGTACAACAAAATCCTTGTATGTCTCTCCAGCGGCAATGGCTGGCAGGTCTGCAATTGCATTTCGAACAGTTTTGTAGGGATTGTCGCGATCTTTGCCGTGGGTCGGGGCAGGGATGCTTATTTCCCCGTATTTGCTTGCCAACAATACAAAACGACGACGCAGCTGTGGTGTGCCATAATCTTGGGCTGCAACTACCCCATAGGTGATGTAGTAGCCCATTTTTCCCAGTAGCTTTTTGAACTTTGGGAATGGCCCCCGTTTGTGTTTGGGGACTTTCTGTAAGCCCGGAACATTTTCAACAAAAACGAAGTCCGGTTTGAATTCATCTATGATAATGCCGAACTGGGACAATAAGCTCTTGCGTATGTCGCGTTTAGGACTTTCCGTATTCTGCTTGGTAAACGGCTGGCAGGGAGCACATCCGCAGAATAGTTTGTAACTATCTTTGTGTTTGTCAATTGCTGGCTGCAGGTCAGAAGCTGTGAGTTTTGTGATGCTTTTGTGGCAAAAAATGGTCTCGGGGAAGTTCAGGGTAAAGGTACTCTTAACATCCGGATCTATATCCAGTGCAAAAGCTATATCTATGCCGGCATTCTGAAACCCCCTGCTTGTCCCACCACAACCACAGAAGAAGTCAAATGCAACTATGTTTTTATATTTGTTGTTTTTTATCATTTATGACCCATGTAAATAATATACTTATACAAAGTATTTCAACTTCCATCAATATGTCTTTAAAAAAATAAGTG
>JAFCZU010000601.1 GCA_019314185.1 Deltaproteobacteria bacterium
TGAAGTTACCATACGTTTCTCATGTCAATCAGGAAGACATCCGGATGGGCGTGCTTCCAACAGCATTCTGTAAGGCAAATTATGTATTAGCAATAAAGGATGATTCCGGCGAAGGGGCTTTCGTACTCATCAATCCCTTTGACTGGGAGCTTCTTGATACTATGATGAAATTTTCCGGTCTGGATAAGACATCCAGTATCATTATAACAGAACCCCCCAATATCGAATCTGTTTTTGATTACTATTCACCGGGACGGGTTGGAACAGATTCAATCATTGAGGCCAAACCTGAAATTGAAAAACCCGTTATTGAAACGGTGTCAAAACTATCAGAGGCAGAAATAAGAGAACGTCCCGTTGTTCACATTGCCAACAATATTATAGGGACTGCCGTAACGGAAAGGGCCAGTGATATACATATAGAACCCAAAGAAAACAACACTGTGGTTCGCTTTCGGATTGACGGCGATTTGAGGGAAATGTTCAGGCTGAAAAAGAACACAGGCATTAAACTCATAACCAGATTCAAGGCACTTGGCGGTCTTGATATCGCTGAGAAGAGGAAACCGCAGGACGGCAGTTCTGCGGCAAACATAGACGGAAGGACCTTCATTCTCCGGCTGTCTACTACTTCTACTCCCAGCGGCGAAAGCCTCGTTATGCGGATACTCGAACCGGATATCAACCCGAAGGAATTAACCGAACTCGGCATGACTGACAGACAGACCAGCACATTAATCAACGCCGCCAACCGAAAGGCGGGATTGATTCTGATAGTAGGAGGAACCGGATCAGGAAAGACCACCACCATCTACAGCCTCCTGAGCAAGATAGACTGTGAGACCAGGAGCCTGATGTCCGTTGAAGACCCCGTGGAATACCGCATACCCCTTGCCAACCAGCAGCAGGTGAATGAAAAGGCCGGGGTCACCTTTGATACCCTTCTGAAAGCTTCCGTCAGACAGGACCCCGACATACTGTATATGGGTGAAGTCAGGGATAACTATTCCGCAAAGATGGCTATTGACTTTGCAAGTACGGGACACCTGACCGTTACCACACTGCATACATCGAACGCAACGACTGCCATATTTCCAGAATCCACCGCCTAAAAAAAGATATGGATATTTTGGGGATTAAAAGGAGCATTTTTCAAAAAGTTCAGAAAAATCTCTCGATATTGTGGTAACCTCATGGAATTATGTCTGATCGGACATTTTTAAGCGCACCTCCGCCTTGATAGACAAATTTGGTTTCTTTTTCCTTACTTTTCAGCCTATCCAGAGGGAACGGGCTGAAGCATTGCAATTTTCTCGCGGTCCTTACTTTTCAGCCTATCCAGAGGGAACGGGCTGAAGCATTGCAATTTTCTCGCGGGCATTAATCAACAACTCCATCGCCGGATTGTTTTTGGTTAACCGGATTAGTAAACTGCGGGAGCGTGTTACCACACGTCCAGGAAGATTAATAAAGGAAAACCGAATTGCTTTCATTCTCTTTGGTACCAGGGAAACTCCCATCGCCAGCTTCTTCATTATCGCATTCAGATTAAGCGCCAATATCATTATCCACCACCAGGCGGCGTTTTCACCAAAATCATCTGACGGCAACTTGCCCCCGGCCAGATCGTCTTTCATTACTGCATGGACTTCTTCACTCTTACCGCATCTTTCATGCAGCCAGTGTATCAGTTTTTCTCCTTCCCAATCCATATTTGTAACAATGCCAAATACCTTGTACCTGCAGTCCTCAATATCCATTGTTGGGAAGGGAAACATTATCTGAGTGTCCATGTCAGGCAGTTCCTGCTGTTTGTCCAATGCTTCCCGCTTTGCCAAATATCTGTATACGGGGTCTTTCTTGCTGTGACCAATCGCATTGGGAACATAGCAGACCTCAGCCCATTCTGTTCCGGTCTTGTACTTTTTGCCATATGCAGTTTTATATATTGGCTTCCATTCCGACTCCTCAACCTGGGCTACAGCTTCCTTGAATTCCTTTGTTACATTACACCCTATGGCAAATTCGATCACTCCAAAACGACGGTTCTTTCCTGTCGCACAATATCTCAATAATTTGTGCTGATAACCGGCTGTGTCTGAACGTAATCTGACTTTCTTTACCTGCTCAGGCAAACAGTCCAAGGCCTCTTTAAACACACGGAGCTGTTCAAAGCCTGCCGGCACATTGCCGTCTCGAAATTCTGTATGCAAAGTGATGCCCTGTTCAAACCACCATGTATTCAAAGGCTGATATGCCTTGTCTCCTTTGTAACTGAATAATGCATCAATCTTATTTGTGGATACAAGTGTGGCATCCATATCCAGGGTCGCTGTACTTTCAATGTTTTGAAAACTCAAAAATGCCGCCAGTTCTTTATTAATCCCGGCAAAGCCTCGCAAATGCTCGTTTTGTGCAGGGATAAAAGCCCTGCCCGGTTGCCTCAGTCCTTCCTGCTCTTTGTTATGAAATTTTGCCAGATAGCGAAAGATGGATGACGGAGCGGGAAATGTACGTGTCTTCTCTTTACGCCAGCGACGTAGTACTGCTCTTTTTACTTTTCGCTTCAATCCATGCATTTCAGATTTTTTCAGCACTTCGCAAAATCCATCGTCTGCCTCAAGCATCTTTATGTCATCGACACAATCTCCACCTGCAAGATTGAGCAACACAAGAGCAAGAACTGTTTGACTGTCTGTCCAGCCCTGTCCGCCCTCGCGTACCTTTAAATGTTTTTCTATTGATTTGCTTAACTCTGTTGCCTGGATCAGATCCAGATAAGCTGGCAAACCTGCCAATGCTGTCATCCCGGTCGTATTTTTTTCAGTTTCATACTTGAAAGGAAGAATGCCTTGTGCCATAGTACTTACACCTCGTTGATGATAGTTTCGTTGTGCCAAAACTACTCTATCACCCTGTTTTTACAGGGTCAACGAGGTTTTTTACTTTTTTTGATGGTGAATCAGGGACCACTAAAGTCAAAACAGTTACATTTTGGAGAAAATAGCATTGCTAAGTCTTCCAAATTCTTCTACAGTCAAGGTCTCTCCCCTTCTCTGACCATCAATCTCCAATCCGCTGAGAATTTTGTCAATATCCATTTTAGACGATTGTAAGAGGTCTGAACTTTTCAGATTATTCAAGAGGGTTTTTCGTCTCTTTGAAAAGGCGGTTTTTACGACCTTAAAGAAAAAATCAGCATTCTTTGTTTCAAACAGGGGCGTTTCTCGAACAACCATCTTCAGTACGGTAGAATCAACCTTCGGTTTGGGATAAAAACAACCGGCCGGAACCATCGTGGCCCTTGATGGTGTCGTATACATTGAATTTATAACGGAAAGTAAACCATACTCTTTCGTACCGGGAGATGCCATAATCCTGTCAGCCACTTCCTTCTGGAACATCAAGACTATTGTCGAAATATAATTGGAACATCAAGACTATTGTCGAAATATAATCTCTAAACCCAATCAGTCTGAATAATATCTGAGATGAAATGTTATAAGGAATATTACCGATCACTTTTAGCTTCCGCAAGTCATCAACATGTTCCCTTGCCTCGCCAAAGGCTGAGGAAAAGTCATATTTCATGACATCCTGCTTCAATATCTCGATATTAGAAAAACCTTTCAGTTCTTCTTGTAAGACGTTTAACAGCTTCGGATCTATCTCAAGGGAAATGACCTTTTGCGCATGCTCTGCAATCATGGCCGTCATGACCCCAAGTCCGGCACCTATCTCGACAACAATATCATCATTGTTAATGTCCGATATTTTCACAATCTTTGCTGTGATATTGTTGTCGATGAGAAATGACTGTCCCAGGCCCTTAAAAGGATGTATTCCATATTTTTTGAGGATATTTC
>JAFCZU010000012.1 GCA_019314185.1 Deltaproteobacteria bacterium
TATTACAAGTCACCGCCAAAATTTTTTCTTAGATGTCAAGCAAAAACTTTACTTTCTTTCATTTTTTTCACCGTCTTTTTTAACACATGCAAAAACCTAACCGGACATTACTGATTTTTTTCACCGTCTTTTTTAACACATGCAAAAACCTAACCGGACATTACTGAGAATTAATGGAAATATAGCTGAATTAAGAAAAATCTGCACTATGATTATCGCTATACTGTTGCCAATACCAAACAGTAAATAAACAAAACTTATAAAGAAAATGAAAAGCTTGTGGAACTGCCCGCGAGGAGCAATCTCCGGGAATTCAGCAGTGCCTTTAATCCAGTTTACAATTTCAATCGATTTAGGTTCGTAAAATTGTATGAAATCCGCGGAACGGCCCCATCCATAAAAATAAAGTAATATCGCTTGCACTATCAAGACAGATAAAAAAATATAGAAATACAACTTCCAATCTGTTTTGGTTTTGTTAAATGTTTTTTCCATTTATTTTTATACCGTTTCGCAGTTACGTAATTTACCAACGCGTTCAATCCGATAGGTAGCTGCCGTGAGGCCCACAAAAACCCAGAATATCTCATTTAATAAAACTGGTTTAAAGGCATCCTGAACAAGAGCTGCCACGCTCATACCGGCAAGGGCGCACAATGTGGCGCTGCTTATTACCTTGCTGATTAAAAACTTGCTGTTTCTAAATACGCGGTAGCTCATTATACTTACACTGGCAAGTAACCACAAAAAAGCCATTAAACCAAAGATGCCGGATTCAAGGAAAACTTTCACATAATGATTATGGGCTTCTTCGAATATTTGATGCTGACCTCCTTTACCAAAACCTGTCAGAAATTGACCGGATCCATATTGTATATAATTTTTACAGTATTCTATCCGTTCAGAAAGTCCCCCGATATAACTTTTCCAATGAAATGCCCTTGTAACATCGCCGTATTTAGATCCCTCCAAAATAACAAAACTTTGCAACAACATGATTAGCACAAGTGCAAATAAACATATTATGAAAAATAATTTTATCTTCCTTTTATCCAAAAACACTAAGGTTATGATGCCTACAGCAAAAAAAACAATGGCTATTTTCTCGCCGGAATAGATAGAACAAGCAGTAAACAACATGCCCATACCCAAAAAAAACAGTTTCTTTTTTAAGCTACCTTGATAAAAAAATAGATAGCTGTAAGCCAGAAATGACATCAAGGCAAAAAATCCGGCGACTGTTAGTGGAGATGTTTCTCCTATCAGGCTGATTCCATAACGGGCAAGGAGCGCTTTATGCTGGGAAACACCTTCCAATGGAGCAATCAGAAAGAGTTGGTGCCCTTGATTTGTAACTACTTGAAATAATGCCCAGCAAACGCTCATGATTCCGGCAAAGAGTAGTACATAATATATTTTTTTGAGAGCCTCTTTATCGCGAATACAATTTGCGATAAAGAGGAAAATCACGAAAAACTCTATCTCTTTTAACGTATAAAATAATGCCCTTGAGAAGACTGTCTTTTGAAAGAATAAGGCAATAATAGTGGTAAAAAAAACAATGGCTAAATAAACCGCAATGGGTTTGAATAAAGGCGTCAGGTAAATACGCGGCCTTAGGGAAAGAATCAATACCCATATCAAAACAAAAAAGAAAAGAAGAATATCCTCAACTCTCAATTCCACAGTTCGTCCCGGTATATTAGCCAGAGGAAAGCGGGGGGAAAAAGCAATTGCCAGAATGACCAATGCCGAAGCAAGTATAAAAAAATTGTTATATTTTAAGGTTTTGTCCATAATCACAGAAACAATGTTTGCAACCTTCGTTTAACTGCGAGCAATAATCTCCAGGGATAAAACAGAGAAATCAAAGAAAAAACACGTTCTGGGAATGGAGATCTTCCCAGCCCGCTCTTGTCGAGAACCCAGTCGGCATCCCGCAGAGTCAGCATATTTGTCAAACCGCCCGCTATTTCGATATTTCTCTGCCATTCAGGCCCGCCGACTCTCTTCTTTTCACCAAACTTTGAATGTGAAAAATTATGATTTTGGTGAACAACAGTAATCGCATCTGTAGCATTTATTACTGGTACTCTCCGGGAGCGCATATCATAGATAAGCCACGAATCCCACCCGGGTCTACCCACTGCAAATGCCGGCATATTGACCAAATTTCGAGGAAAAACAAAATAATCCATGCCCGAAAGACCGTGCGGCTTACCTTCATTTTTAACCCTTTCAAGCAATTCGCCAGTCCATCCATTATCTTCAAAGTCAATTTCCTCTTTAATATCCAGATCCCAGCGCCTTCCACACATCAGGAATGCAGGTTTATCAATTTTCTGAACCACTTCGATCAAATCCTGAAAGAAAATAACATCCGCATTGGCATACATTAAAAAATCATTTTGGGCCAATTTCTGAGCTGAACTGAAAGCCGAACTCAAAAGAGGAGTCCCAAATTCATTCTTTTCTATAAACGGAATATGCTTGGCACCCAGTTCATGAGCCGTTTCCGCCACGCCCTCATCGTCGCCGAACAAAATGATTTCGCAGGTTGGTTTCAGCGAAAGCCAGCTTTGTATGGCATTCCTTTGAATTACCCTGATGTGATTCACAAAAGGTTTCGGAATACTGAATATCGTTATCATGGACTTTTTACTTAACGGCTTCCAGATTCAAGCTGATAGGCCACTTCCTGTCATGCAGGGGAAATTTTCGTTTCGACCAATCATTAAAATTATGATGCGTTGCATTTTCAGAATTCCACCTTCTCACCTCGTTGAATCCACTTTTCAGCAGAATCTGTCTCAGGTAATCTTCATTAAATACGGAACGATGGAAATTATCAGCGTATCCCTGGCCCCCCATCAGAGGCTCGATAATATCACCAACGTTTTTCCTTTCCTGATACATGGAAACAATAACGTCAAAATCCGGTACTGACAGACGCAGAACCCCTCCTTTTTTCAAGCAGAGATACAAACCTTTTACTGTTTTGATCAGTCTTTGGTGGGACACATGCTCCAGAACATGGCAGGCATATATCAGGTCGGCATATTCTTCGTCAAACAATTCAGCGCAATTTTCAATTGATCCCACACGATGAATATGCCACCCCGTCCTTGAATCAACATTAATATATTTCGGATCATTGAAATCACCACATCCAATATGTATCAATACTTTTCTATCCTGATTAACCGGAAGCGGTCTTTCCTTAAATTTTCTGACAAATGCCCCGATCCCAAACAACCATAAATCATTACGAAGAATGGAAATCGATTTCCTTTTTATTTTCTTTATGATATCGAGCATTTTCATACGAGAATTTCCGGTATTCTATGGACTAAAGTATCAGGCCTGACCGAACGTGTATATATTCAGTCTCTGCAAGATCTTCTGGCCTGTCAAAAGAATCGTGCAATATACAAGCGTCCCTATCAGAATCACGAAAAGGATATTCAGTGTCTCCATGAAAGGCTGAGATATAACAAAAATCATACTCAAACTTGATAGCAGGGCTCCGATAAGAAAAAACAAAATTTCTGTGTTAAACGGATGAACAGAAGCAAACCGAAAAGCAAACGCAAAGTATATGACCACCATCAGCACATTACTGATTACTGCAGAATAGGCGGCTCCGTAAAGACTGTATTTGGGAATGAGTATAAGATTCAAAACTGTGTTGATAATTGCGCCTATTACTGCCACCCAGAACGTCTTTCCCTGATGATTGGTGGCAATAAGAACCTGACTGCATGTAACAGAAAAGGCATAGGTCCCAACCATGAAGATTAGAATCTGAAATACTGGAACTGAGGCCGAATAATCTGAACCGTAGAAGAATTCTATAAGCCTTGGAGCCGTGGATATACCTCCAACGATAATCGGAATTGCCATAAAAATCATAATGCCGAGCTGGTAATTCCATACCTTCTGAAGCCTTGCTTGCGATTTCCTGGCAGACTGACTCAATATGGGAAAAAAATTCAGCGATATTATTGCAGCCGGTGCAAAAGTAACCATGACGATCTTCAACGCCGCATTGTACCAGCCGGTTTGGGTAATCTGTCCCAAATACCCCATGATGATCGAATCGGTAAAGCCGTATATCATACTGAATATTGAGGTCAAAGCCAGCGGCCAGGACATGGCCAGAAAACGCTTCCAGACGGACACATCCAGAGAAAGCCTTAAAGGCAAAATCCTGAAATGGAAAAAGCAAAATACGATTGTGACGGCAGCAATGCTTGAAAATAAATAACTCAGACTGATATTTAAAACAGAGGGGCAATAAAAAAGAACAAACATCCCACAGGACGTAACAAACACGATTTGAATCATGTTCGCCCAGGATTCATATTCCATCCGCTGGCGTGCACGAAGAAAGGCATAAAAAATCTCAGGGAACAAACTGATAAATGAAAACGTCGCAAGTATCCAGATAACTTTACGGATATACTGATCTTCGGTAATAAAAAAGGAACAGACAAATACAACGGCAAGTGTACCAAATCCTAACAAGATCCTCAGGGAAAAAAGAGCAAAGAAGTCTTCTTCCCTTTTTTTATCCCGGGCAAGCTCGCGTGTGATGATTCCTGAGAGGCCCATGTCAAAAAAACTGACAAACAGCGAGGCAACGGCCAATGCAAAGCTGAATTTACCGTAATCGGTAGCCCCCAGTATTCGGGCTATGTAAATAAATAAAACGGCCCGAAAAATCCTCCCCACACCTTCTGAAAGGCCAAGCCAGAAGGTATTCTTTAAAAGCGTTTGCTTAAGACTTCTATTTTCTAATAATAAAGATCTGATACCAGGGAAATTCTTTACATTCATAGGCTTGGCTTATGAGGCATTTCGTAGGCAGGATAGACAATACTTTGGACTTTGAGACCAGTCATAGATTAATTATTTCAGCCCAGTCATCTCCACAATCATTTTCAACCGGCGAAACATTTATAGAATCAATAGCTCCGATTTCATCAACCGATTTAATGTTATAAAGAAACGGATTTTCACACACGTTTTCATTTTCAAAGAAAGCTCTCGGATACTCACTGTTGAATTCGAGATACCGATAGACCATATAGGATGGAATGCCACGAGATGCTGAATATAAAAGGGAAGTGGAAGCGACAGAATAACAAGCCCTTACACGCTGAATATTCTGCTCCAAATGTATCTCTGATATTAATCTTCCATTATATAATTCAAACTTAATATTCTTAAGGCCTGGCATAACTTTACTTTGATCGGATGGATGAGGTTTATAAATCAACTTGCATTCCTTATAATGATGTGAAAGAAGATCAAAAAAAAGTCTCAATCTTGCTACATATATTTCATAAGGCAGACTACACCCATAAGCTTCGTATACTGTAGTATCACCATAAATTATGATAATATTTTTTTTGAAAGTTGATCGTTTGATAATCGGTTCAAACACATTATATACAGGATTAAATTCAGCGTCACACCTCTTGAAACGTGACATTTTCATAAAAGGATTATTGAATTCTAAAATTTTTCGACGCGGTTTCCGCACATATAGATAGCTTAACCTCATATGATAATAGACAGGAGTCAATCTAAAAATAAAGGTAAACAAACTTAGATACAAGCTTCTCAGAATATCGATCTCAATCTTAAATTCAGGAGCCGTACCAATACCAATAGTTTGTCTGCATTTCTTGTTTCGCATCAATCTACTTAAAATAGCATTAACAGGAAGATAAGCCGAGAAATTCGTAAAGATAATAAACGCATCAATGGTATTTATAATTGGCTTAATTTTATTTCTGAAACTTCTTAAAAATCTATATAAACTCAACCCAGCTCTAAGTATATTTAATTCGTACTTCGTATCAGGTAAAATTATCACATGATCAAATTTTTTTGAATACAACCCAATAATTTCTGAATTTAGATATGGATGACTACAAAAAATTAGGATACTGAAATGATCTTTATAGACCCTTCTAATGTAATCATATTTAGGTAAACACGATGGGTGATGCGAGATAAAAATTAGAGCAGTATTTTTCATTAAGTTCATTCTTCGTTATTTGTCAAACACAACTAATTGGGATTCACAACACTTTTTTTATCTATAATTGATTCCGCTATATGTTTCATATTTTTATCATTGACTATAAATTGTTTATAATTTTTTAGTACATTCCAGTCGATTGGATGCCCCGTGCAATACATATCATCCCTAAAAAACGGGATACGAACCTGCTGGCGGAAATAATAATAATAGGCATATCGTTCAATAATATCATAATTATTTTCTATAAAATGATATAAGGGTTGCGGCTCCTCAATTAAGCGGAAATATTCTTCTTTTCTCTCTATTATTGGTACGGCCCCAGCAAATTTGTAATGAATATTGGCAGCAGTAATCACCGGTTTCTTGAAGTAACTATGCTCCAAACCTACAGTACTGCTAAAAACAACACCTATGCATCCTTTATCCATGAGATCAAAACTAGCAATGGGATAGTCGCCCTTAATCATCACAATATGCTCAGGAAGTGATCCGAAATGGTCCATAATTATTTTTTCTGCACCATGACTGGTAAAATCCTCGCTTAATCTCTCACCGGGATGTGGCTTAATAAACAAAATACTGTCATCTCGATTAATGAAAAACTTAATTGTTTCAATCATCCACTCCACATCATCCTTAAAAAAACTTCCCATTGAATCATAACTATCAAGATAACCCTTGTCCCAAATTACATGAGGATAAAGTGCAAACTTTTTTTTATCCTTCGAATTCAGCAATTTGTCCAGCTTTTCATCAGAATAATTCCGCTTAGCCGCATTATATAGCTTGTATTCCACTGATTTTCCATGTTTTTTATCTTGAAAAAATCTACGCAATACATCTCGTTGATCCTTTGATAAGTCCTCGTTTCTCGATACCTCCCAAAGATCTCTCGCCACAATGTCACTAAGGTCCTCTCCAAGTTTTGTAATATAGAAGCATCCCATATTATTTACCGATTTTTCATATCTGTATGCAGATACCCCTTTGTTGTGGAAATACTCCGAAATTGGCCCCCATGTAGAATAACCTCCATGCAATGATATAAAATGTGTTGGACTTTCTTGTACAAATAAATTCTTTGCAATCTGCACCATTAACATGCCTTGAAAAAGATTGTGTTTAATGACTTTTAAATGACGTTTATCATTAAAGTCAAAAATTCCGTATTTGAAATATTTATTACAGGAGTTCAATGCATGCCTCCCCACATTTACACCCAAAAAGCTATAATTAATTAAATCATCAGCATCAAGAAGGGTAACGGTTTCTTGAATTAATCTTTGTTCATCATTGTTAATGAATTGTGACAACACTATAAAATCATTGGGATATAGCTTCTTAAAATATGCGCGTTCGTTACTGCACATTCTACATATTTCTTTATCTGATTGACCTAAGGTCGCACCGTCACAGGAAGATAAAAAACTATTGCAAATAAGATTTTGTACATTGGCGCCATGGTAACGTAATGTATCAGACAGAACTTTTTCAAAAACAGCGAGATTATACATTGCATATGTACGTAAACCATAAATAATAATTTTAGCACGATTACTTTCCCTGTTAGGATAACATTTCCAGAATTTTCGCATTTTATCTTGTTGAAAATAAGGTCGCCAATCACTAAATGGCTTAAAGTTTAGAAAAGGGGCTTTAAGAACAAAATAGATTATGTCAAAGGGGAGTATCGAATAAAATATTCTCAAAATTCTTTTCAATATGTTCGGCATATTTCGTCTCCAATAAAATTGAGTCAGGAGGTGCACATTCCTATGAAACTGGCCGAAAACCATAATTAGAATGGCCGGCAATTTGCAATGGCAAGCTTGACAATCCAGCCCCCTATCAACATCTGTCAATATCAATCTTCATTAAAATCTTCACCCACCTTAAATCTGGGTTTCCATCTTCCAGTTGAAGGATCCCTTTCAAATAGCTGCTTGTTTACCCATCTATCAGTAACCGCCCAAAATTCCTCTATACTAATACCAATGTAGTTACACCATTCTTGAATGTAATGATCCCCACATTTGCCATCGTATTGCTTTACCAGTCTGATTCCTTCCTCGCGCGACATTCGCCCTTCTCGAATATCATAGCAAACTTCATCTGTCGTTGCCCCAAATCCGAATTTTATATACTTCAACATCTGATTCACGAGTTTAAGATCGGCGTCTAAGGACGAATATGGGTTTATCTTACCCGTCAGGTTTGGATCATGCCCCGGCCTCCCTTTGAGCCCACGTGATATTGCAAATTCAGTATTACTAGTATTTGACCATTCCTTTGCATAATGGCTAAGAAATATCGCTCTCATATTACTTTTTTTCATTTCAGCTATATTCGGGTATTGATAGAAAATCAAATCTTTCATTTCTATTCCTTCGCAACACCATATGCTCGCATCACCGCCATCAACAGTTGGCTCATTACAGAAAGCTAATGCGTCACCCCCTGGTTCTAAGTGCTCCAAAATACCGAGCGTCTCGCCTGAATTTTCACCTTGAACAACTAAAGAAATACCGAATTTCAATGCTATTTGGTAAGTACTTGCATATAAAGGATATTCAAGCGGCTTGACAAAGTTGCCGTATTTAAAAAAGGCCTGCTTGCTAAGCTCACGTTCTATTTTGGGGTTTGGCCTGATTGCAATCATATCAAAACCATGTTGAACCAGATTTTCCAGATTTTGTCTTCCAACATCAGAGATATTATCCGGCGCACAATTGACCAACAAAGCATTCAACCCTAAGCGCTCTTTCACGTATAGCGCCTGAAATGTGCTGTCCTTTCCACCACTGACGCCAACTGCACAATCAAAACCGCCTCCCGCGTTTTTTCTTGCCCACTCGGCAATCTCTTCTATCTCCTTCTCTCTTTTAGCCCAATTAACTCTCAAACGCGCTTCAGAGGCGCGACATGCTGCACAAACGCCATTAGAGTCAAAAACAAGACCAGGCCTGGTATCGGGTTGTACACACTTTTTACAGTATTTCAATTTTTAATACTCCTTTCAATAACTGTTCAAACGCACCTCAATTCCATCACCATTATCAATATTAGTAATTAGTTACAGACCTGGATCATACTCCAATCAATAGGTGTTCCCTGCCTAATATCCTTACTTGCCCAACATCGTAAAATATAATCCCAATATCGCGTATGCAAACCATGCCCCGGCCGAATGGAACGGACGTTTTGTTCAGTAAATTTTTCACCTTTTTTTATATCTTTTACAACGAAAAGAGACCTTCTGAATACACGGCTGGTTTTTTGTTTTTCCGTAATTTCATAATTGATTTTGCCAAGCGCCTTTTCTGCCGTTCGGATAGCATCTACCATTTCCTTGAACTCATCCGGTTGCAAAGAGAAAGCGCTATCAGGGCCGGGGATATCACGCGACAATGTAAAATGTTTTTCAATTATGCATGCGCCCAACGCTACCGCTGCTACAGGTACTGCTATGCCAAGGGTATGGTCGGAAAGGCCGGTTGGAACACCAAAAGCTTCAGCCAAATGGGAAATAGTTCGCAAATTCATTTCATCGTGTGGTGCTGGATAAGCGCTTGTGCACTTCAGCAAGGCTAATTGGCTGCCGCCTGCTTCGCGAATGACGCTCACGGCTTCGTCAATTTCAGATAGAGTTGCCATGCCGGTTGACATGATGATGGGTTTGCCGGTCTGTGCAATCCTGCGTAATAAGAGAATATCCACAAGTTCAAAAGAGGCTACCTTGTAAACCGGAACGTCCATCTTCTCCAAAAAATCTACCGCGGTATGATCAAAAGGCGTAGAAAATAGATCCATCCCCAAGTCATTGGCTATTTCCTTTAATTTTGGCTGCCACTCCCAAGGCGTATAGACTTCGCCGTAAAGGTCATAAAGATTTTTCCCTTCCCAGATAGTCCCCTTGATACGGAAATAATCATTGTCACAGTCAATCGTTATTGTGTCGGGTGTGTAAGTCTGAAGCTTGACTGCATCCGCCCCCGCTTCTTTAGCGGCTTCAATGATTCTGACAGCTTGATTAAAATCCTGATTGTGATTGGCGGACATTTCGGCGATGATGTAAGAGGGCTTACCTTTGCTTATCTGACGTTTGTTAATAACAATGTGTTCATTCATCAGGAAGTAAACCTCTCAAGGACAAAATGAGTTGCTTGTTGCGCATGAATTGTCGTTAATTCCAATTTTTTGAAACCTGCTTTCGTAAAAACGCTCGCGGACGCAATATTCTCTTGTTTTACGTATGCATGTACTTTCCTTACATTGAATTCGTTAAATAATCTTTGAGATGTTTTCCTGATTAATACTGCCCCATAACCTCTATTGCGGAACTTACTGTCAATGCTGATAGAAATCACCGCGTTTTCTTGTTTGATATCGTACCGTATTTGCCCCAAAGGAGTTCCATCGTCCAGCATTGCTATATACATCATACAATTTGCGCTGTTAAGTTTTGAACTAAACCAGTGGGTATGATCTTCCCACGGTATAGACACAGGTGAAAAAGATGCCGCCCTAGTTTCCGGATCATTCGCCCATTTCCAAAGCAGTTTACAATCATTTTTTTGCGCTCTACGTAATTTTATCTGCCCAACAAGTATTGCTTTTATAATCTTCATTACGCCTTTTCCATTAACTAGCTTTTGCCCTTTTTTAGAAAGATATGATCTCTTACTCCGGTCTTGTAAAATTTCTTTAAATGCTCGGCGATATTGTTCCATTGAGATGTTTTTATGCCACCCCAAATCAATACCGGAACATGCATTCCCCAATGCTTTTGCAATGCCAGTCTGATTATCGGCAGCAGTTATAATTAAACTCGGTAACCCCATAAACGCTATTTCCCAACAAGTGCTTCCCCCCGCTGAGATAGCCATATCTGCCCAAGCCATAAACTCCGGCATGTTGCTCACCCTTGATAAAAGGTGAAAGGTGAAAAGTGAAAGGTGAAGCTCATTTTCAAGACTGTTTATATTTGGATTAGCAGGGCCTGCAACAATTTTTACTTCAAGATATTGATCATTCAAACTATTTAATGCCTTGATAACTTTCAGCATCACATTGTCCGGATCTGAACCACCCATAGTTACCAGAATTTTCTTTGCTTTATCGGGAATGACCCGTTTCCAATCCTTATACTTAAAAAATTCCCTGCGAAGCAAAACATATTCACAGCCCAAAAGTTTCACTGTATCTCTGTCACAGGAGTAGTGCAGACTTGAAGCATGAATGTTCTGATTGAGCAAAATATCCGCATGGTAATGGTCCAGATGAGCCATATCGTCAATGACCAACAACTTGTAACCATTTTCTCTGATTGCTTTCTGGTAATCCGAGGTGAAGTGGTAACCGTCAATGACAAGCCAGAGAGTATCAGTTAGATTGGTTTCATTGGTTAATACAGATAATGTCTGGTCAAGGTCGGAAATGTCAGGGCAGGGCTTTTCAATGGGTATAAAGTCAAAGCCTTCATCAATGATGCGCTGGCGTAAGGCTTCGCTGTCACAGTTACTTAGAAAAATTACATCGCCACCTTGATCCTGCCAAGTCTGAGCCAATGCGATACAACGCATTATGTGGCCTGTACCGATCTGAGTGTTTGCGTCTGCGCGAATAATCAGTTTTTGCATTAAGAACTTCTTTTCTATTTTTCAGGATTATCCATACTGGTTATGCTAACCGCTTAAATCCGGCTACTGCCGGCTGACCAATCAGTTTTTCCTTCACCTTACCTTTTCCCAAGGCATCCACAATCTCAACAAATGCCAAACTCGCTGCATGAAGGTAGTCCTCCACGTTTTTTATGGAATGCGAGTACATGGAGTAGAAAAGATTAGATGCCAGAAAACCTTGTGCCATCATTAATTGAACAAAAAGAGCCTTTACCTCATGAGCATTTTCCATTTGAAAAGAAAAGTGAGTTAGGGGGGGGATGCCTGATATGTCAAGGCCAAGATCTCTTTTTTTTGCCAACGCTGAAAGACCTTGCTGAACTTTTTCTCCGATTTCCACAAGATGCTTACCCGCATCAACCTTTTTGTGTTTCCTAATCATAGCAAGAGCGGCCACCGGCCCCACACGTTCAGTCCAGTTGGTCGAGCTGATAAATGTTTTTTGTGCTGCCTCCATTACCTCACTTTTTCCTATAATCGCTGATATGGGATACCCATTGCCCAAAGCTTTTGAAAAAACTGCGATATCCGGAGTAATTCCCAAAATCAGGTGCGCTCCTCCGGTATTTAAACGAAAACCGGCCGATATTTCATCTAATATGAGAACAATATTGTTTTCTTTCGCCAAAGCCGCAATTCCCGTCAAGAAACCGGGTTCGGGTTCAAAGTTTCGGATAGGCTCCATGACAACGGCTGCCAGTTCATTCTTATTTTCCCTAACAATTCCTTTCAGGGCATCCAAATCGTTGTAATAAAAAGGCAATGCCGTACCCTGTAAGCCTTTTGGGACCCCATTTGGAAACAATCCAGCTTGTAAATGACCATTGAGAGCATCCTCTTTGCCCAAATTGGCCGCCAAGTACCAATCGTGCCAACCATGATAACCACAAATCGCAACTTTGTCTTTTCCCGTATGGGCGCGGGCAATGCGCACGGCAACAGTCATTGCTTCTCCCCCACTACGAGCATAACGAACCATTTCCGCCCAGGGATGGAGTTCACATAGCAGTTCCGCCAATTCAACTTCTTCAGGACAATTCAGAGAACAACTGGAGCCACTTTGTATAGCTTGTATTACTGCCTGATCCACATCAGGATCAGCATAACCCAAAACATTGGCTCCGATTCCCCCTATACTCATGTCTATATACTTATTGCCGTCTAAATCCCACACCTCAACACCCTTGGCTTTTTTGTAGTAGCCGGGCCATACCCCGTACGAAAAACGGTCTGGCCGTTTTGACAAGAGCTGTATCATTCCGGGAATACGTTTTTTTGCTTCTATTTGAAGCCTAAGAGACTTTTCTAGTTTCAAAGAAAAGTTTATCATTTTTTACATCCTGTTTTCACATACTGACAAAAGCGCCATTTTTAGTCGATGCAGATTTATGAGCAGCAAGAGCAATATGAAGCTCAGACAATGCTGTTTCACCGGTCAGTAAAGATGAATGTGCATTTTTTATAGCTGCAATGAATTGCTGAGCCAAACATACATATGGCTTATTCCCATCCATATTTGTATCCTTGAACAATGTTTCCAATGTATTGATTTTTTTTGTATATAATTTTACTATGCATGCCTCTGGATTTTTTCCTTCACTCTGCCATAGCAACGTACCTTTTGTTCCTACGATTTCACATCCTCGCCGTTTAAAGGGACGCAAATAATCCATCTGAATTTCGGAAATAATCATATTGCGATGCTTTAGATATAGACAGGCAAAATCCTCCACATCAATATCCATATCGCTGAGCTTCTCTGCTCTACAGGAAACTTCTCGGATTGGACCGAAAAACCACATTAAGTAATCAATTTCATGAATTGCATCGAGAATAACGCCGCCGCCTTGAGTGCGATGAGCGCAGTACAATGAGCGATAATCTTTATCTGGACGCATGTTTGCAAGATAATTCCCTACATGAGCCCTGGCAAACAAAGGCTTCCCAATAGTGTGTAAATATTGCTGAAGAGTCGCAATCCCTGGATGATAACGCATATTACAAGCAACAAAGACTTGACGCTTCCGCTGTTCTGCCTCTGAAAGGAGAATTCGCACACCCTCAAATGAATGAGAAATGGGTTTTTCAATTAGTACATACGCATTGGAATGAATTGCCTTTTCAGCAAGAGGAATGTGCGTATGGTGCGGTGTTGCAATCACAACGCCATCCGGTTTCCATTCTAAAGCTGTATCTAAGTTATCAAAGGATCGAATCTGTGGGTTCAAAGAGTTCAAAAGGCTTAAATTTTCATCAAAAACTGCGACATCTGCAAAGTCCAAAAAATTTTTCGCATGCCGTTTTCCAATAGAACCATAGCCCACAATAAGGATTCTCACTAAGCATCTCTCCCGAAAAAAATATTTGCAAGATCGAGGTCCTCCTGCGTATCAATATCAACGGAACGTATTCGGGGCATTATATATCCTTTTAAATGATTACCCAGAAAAGATTTTTTCTCTTTGAAAACCGCCACCTCAATTGCATACGCACTACCATTATCAACTAAAAAATCTGGGACTTCTTGACTTTTCATGTTTATCATGTCCGGCCAGACAGGAATAAGATTTTGGGATTTATCAATCTTTAGGGCCTGATGCGGAGGAAAGTGATAATTTGTTACAGCCATAGCAGAGTCGCAGTTGTCATCTTCCAAAAGCCGCAAGGTATTTCTGATATCTTTCGAAGTCCTAAGTGGAGCAGTCGCGTATAGACAGCATAAAACATCATACGTTCTGCCAGTTTTGCTCTCTTCTTCAAGGATATGAGCGCAAACATCCACAACCCTTGCTGTATCGGTAGCCAGTCCAGGAGGCCTTAAATGAATTTCTGCTCCAAAATCCTTAGCACATCGAACAATTTTCTGATCATCCGTTGAAACAATAATCCGATCAAATAAATTTGCTTGTATTGCGGCTGCAATAGTATAGGCAATAATAGGTCTTCCACGGAATTGAATTATATTCTTTTTGGGGAGACGCTTAGATCCACCCCGTGCCGGGATGATACAGATTATTTTTCTATCCATACAAATTGCTCATACAATGTCCCATGTTAACGGACTATTATACTTTAATTCTCGCTTCGTTCGCCGGCCAATAAAAAATTTAGTATATTCAGGAGAAATACCCTTTTCCGGTCGTTTCCCTTCCAACATATCTTCTTTTAGTACTGTACCCAATGAGATGTCTCTATTAGCTACAAGATGACGAAAGTATTGCCTGCGAGCCTTCAAGTCCCCAGAGCTTGGTATCAAATCATAGGCGCCAAGCGAGGCATGTACATCTCTAATTACTTGGACATATCTTCTAAATTCATCAGGTTCTTTAGAAAGAACATGATGATGGCCTGGGAGACTGCGGCTCATAGTCAATCGCTTTTCTAAAAAGACAGCTCCCAGAGAAACCGCAATAATATCCTGCTCATCTCGATAATCTGTTGCAGAATAACCAACCAGTGTATTAAAAGCTTTCTTTATATATGGAATTGACCGCATATTCATTTCCACTGGGATTTCAGTATGAAAACAATGGACAATAATGCTTTGATCATTGCCCGCATCTTTCATTATCTGCATATATTTCGCCAGCTCAAGGGCATTTATTGGACCTGTATCCAGAATCATCGGTTTGCCGATTTCAGCGATTCTCCGTAATAACGGCTCGTAATTTGTATCCCAGGAACTCAATTTGTAAGCTTCAAGTCCAAGTTTTTCGGCATAAATAATCCCACCTGGCGAATTTACTGTAGAAAAAAGAATAATATTTTTCTCATCCGCATAGGCCTTTATTTCCTGCCACTGTTCAATAGAAAAACGCAATTTATCAAGCATTTCGAACATGTTTTCGGAGTTGCGACCATTTACTGCGTCATACTCATAGGTAATAGTCTTGTCACTCATAATCTCTTCGGGGAACCAGAAGATGAACTTTATGGCATCCGCTCCTGACTCTTGAACAACTTCAATGAGTTCTTTGGTAATCTTCATATCATAGTTACATGTGACCCCACATTCGGCCACAATGAAAAGCGGGTGGCCTTCACCTATTGTACGGTTTCGAATTTTGATCTCACTTTGCATAGAGCAAATCTCCTCTAACAGCATTCAAGAATAATATTTCTTAATCTCTCAGTAACCTTACTGACATCCTCATCAGTCATCCCTGGAAACATCGGAAGCGAAATAATTTGTTCATAAGCCGCTTCAGCCACAGGGCATAGACCAATGCCAGTATGGTATTTCTCCCTATAGAACGGATGGAGGTAAACAGGAATGTAATGCACATTTACACCAATGCCTTTTCCCCGCAAATTGGTGAAAAGCGTTGTCCGATCAATGCCCAGAACATTTGAATCAATCCTGATCACATAGAGATGATATGCATGGTTAGATGGCATGGAGCATGGAACATGGAGCATGGAGTTGGAGGAAGAAGAAATAGAGCTGGGAGCTGGAAACATAACGAATTGTTTGGCGGGGAAAACGTCGGCGCGGAGCCCGAGAGGTTCTATTCCGGGGATGTCTACTAAGGCTTCATCATATAAGGCAGCAATCTCTCGCCTGCGCTGCAGAAACTTTGGCAGCTTATGCAACTGGGAAATGCCAAGAGTACACTGGAAATCTGTAATGCGATAGTTGTATCCCAGATCCACCATCTCGTAAAACCATGAGCCTTGTTCCTCGCGCTGACGAGCATCTGTGGTGATGCCGTGGTTTCTAAGAAGGCGCATACGACCGGCAAGCTCCGGGTCATCTGTGGTGATCATGCCTCCCTCGCCGGTAGTAATATGTTTTACAGGATGAAAACTAAAAATAGTCATATCGGCAAGAGATCCAACCTTGCGGCCTTTGTATTCCGCGCCAAGGGCATGGCAGCCGTCCGCTACCAGCCTCAGCCCATATCTGTCCGCAATCTCCCGCAGTCTATCCCAATCGCAGGGCTGCCCGGCATAATCCACACCGATTATGGCTCTGGTCTTTTCAGTGATTTTTTTTTCCGCCTTTGCCGGATCAAGAAGAAGTGTATCTGGATCAACGTCCGCAAAGACAGGAGTTCCGCCCTGAAAAACAACGCAGTTTGCTGTGGCTGCAAATGTAATCGGGGCTACAATCACTTCATCGCCGGGGCCGATCCCCAGGGCATACATGGCACAGTGCAGAGCAGCAGTGCCACTACTTACAGCTATGGCATGCTTTGCACATACATAATCCGCAAGCGCCTGTTCAAATTCCGAAACCTTTGGACCAGTCGTCAGCCAGTCAGAGCGAAGAACATCAATTACAGCTTTTATATCGTCTTCATCAATTGTCTGTCTGCCATAAGGAATCATAGACTCTTTATTATCTCTCTCGTTTCATCTATGGTCAATTTCCAAGGGTTTGTCTCTGAGTTGTATTCAAAATCTTCAGAAACAAGTTCCCCACTGCTATTATTAAAACGTCTTTCCCAAAACCTAAATTGTGGTTGTATTATATAATGAGTACTAAATTCGATTGTTTTTCGGGCATCATCTTTTGTAATCATAACCTCGTGCAATTTCTCGCCCGGACGTATACCAATTATTTCTGTTTTACACTCAGGAGCAATGGCTTTGGCAAGATCCATTATATTCATGCTTGGTATTTTAGGCACAAAAAGCTCACCACCACACATATGTTCAAGGCACCATAAAACAAACTCTGCACCCTGTTCGAGAGTGATCCAAAATCGCGTCATTCGGGGATCTGTTATAGGCAAGTAGCTGTTTTGCTTACATTGCAAAAAAAACGGGATTACGCTTCCTCTACTTCCTATCACATTGCCATATCGAACAACGCTGAAGACAGTATCATCTTTGCCTACGTATGAATTGCCCGCAATAAAAAGTTTATCTGAGCAAAGCTTGGTAGCGCCATAAAGATTGATGGGATTTGCAGCCTTATCCGTACTTAGAGCAATAACACGCTTCACCCCCTGATCAATAGCAACATTGATAATATTTTGAGCTCCAAGAATATTGGTTTTTACTGCCTCAAAGGGATTGTATTCGGCTGCCGGCACCTGCTTGAGCGCTGCCGCATGAATAACAAAATCAACACTGGAAAATGCCCTGTGAAGTCTCTCTTTATCTCTTACATCTCCGATAAAATAGCGGATGCAATTATATTTTGAATCAGGAAATTGCTGTGCCATTTCAAACTGTTTAAGTTCATCACGGCTGAAAATGATCAGGCGTCTTGGCTTATATCTTTTGAGGATAATCTCTGTGCATTTTTTACCAAAAGAACCGGTACCGCCCGTAATTAATATGTTTTTGTCGTTTAGCATAAACTGAATTTTCTCCTTTAGTCGGTAAGATTTTGCAATACATTAACTAATGAATTCCTGTCTCCAAATAAAAATAGAAGATTCATAATCCTGGCTTAAACAAAAGTTACCAATATGTCCTACCCCCAATCATCAAATCATCCAATCCACCAATAATCAAATGCCTGTCGGCACTCCCCAGAAATCACAATAACTGCACAGCGGTACGTTATCTCTTCTTCCTTGAATATGATGTTGCACCCACTCTTTTCTTTTTGGTCCGTTCCAGATATCTAATAATGGATCTACAGCAGCATCTCCGATTACTCCGAAACGCTTGGGATCAAATCTTACACAAATAGAAACTTCGCCAAGTCTATTAATGGCCATATGGTTCAATATCTCCAGGCAGATTCCGATTTCCGGCACGGTCGGGGCTTTGCTATACTTGAAGCTTCCAAGAGGGTTGTGCAATATCCTAGTGGCGATAATTCCATCTAATTTCTCCCACCTTTCCGTATCCACATCCCCCAGGCATCTATATATTACATTCGGTTTTCTATTCCCTTTAATTTCAAGAAATTTCTTCACGAGCTCATACTGCTCATTCCTTTCCGGGTCTTTTTCTATGACTGAAATGGTTATGGTATCCAAGTTATCGATAATCTCATCAGCTTTCTCTACTATCAATTTGGCATTGGTATCTACACATCTTATCTGATTCTTGAACAGGCTGACCGCTTCTCCAAATCTGGGATACAGTAGCGGCTCTCCATTGTTATGGAATTGAACCACTATTCCTTCTGGTAATTGACCGGCTATTTTTTTAACCAGTTCAAAATCCATATCGCCATAATTCATGGCTATTTCGGGATGTTCTTTGTCTATCTTTCTTCTGCCGCACATCCAGCAGTTCTTGTTGCATCTGCTGGTCAATTCCAGATGGATACAATATAATCCATTAAAACATGCGTTCATTTTTTCCTCGCTCTAATTGAGTAACAAAGCAGCCTCTTGCAGAAACAACACAGATCGACAGAGTAGTACCACATAATGTGCCATAGCCCATACTACTACACAATATATAGCGAATGCAATGTGGTTACATGTGTTTCTGCAAGAGGCTCAAAGTAATGCTATATGGGTCGGGTTCGCCAATTCAACTGAAACCTCTCGTCATAAATATCTATGTCTTTGGTTTAAAAAAATACGGTGATGGCCCTGATGCCGCTTGCTCCCCGCGTTCAGAATCCCATTTTTTTATTTGTCCCACTATATCTATGCCAACCTCACTGCTCCATGTATCAAGCAACTGACGTGTAATATCCCCCATCGGTTCGTTTCCAATTGGCATATTATTTAGAGACGATACCGGCAATATACAGAAAGGGGTTCCTGTCATAAATGCCTCGTTTGCACTTATGACATCGTAAGGTTCAATATTCTTTTCAATACAAGACAGGCCCAGTTTTTGCGCTAATTCAAAAATATAGGCGCGGCTGACTCCCCTGAGTATATTTCGCGGTTCCGGCGTGATGATCACATTATCCTTTACAATAAAGAAATTGTCCCCAGTCCCCTCGGCAATAAATCCATCAGGGTCAAGCAAAAGCGCCCAGTTATTTTCGCCTTCATAATTAGACACCTCTATATTAGCCATAAGATAATGGAGGCGGCTCCGATTTTTTACTTTGGGTTCAAGAAGCTGAGCAGGGATGGCTCTTTGTGAAGTAATGACTGCGTTAATACCAGTATCAAACAATGCTCCCATTCCAGCAACCGTCCAACGCAACGGGAAATCCGCAATAATGACATTCGGCCCTTTATGCGTCCCAATAATCCCCTGATAAATAGATAGAATGCCCCTGGACACATCAATCATCAGCCTGTGTTCATCATCATCAGCAAACAACGGATCATTGGCCTCTATTGTTTCATTAATATGTCGTTCCATCTCGTCAATACACATCTCAAGAGGTATGTGTACATACTTGATAGAGACATAAAGACGTTCCAGATGCTCCCTGAGTTTGAACTGCTCCTTATTGAACGATCTTGTCATCTCAAAGACCATATCACCAAACATCAGGGCTGAATCATAGATGGATATTTTGGCTTCTGACTCGGGAATCAATTCGCCGTTAAACCAGACTACTCGACCATTAGTTCTGCTCATATCATCACAGCCTTTCCATTATTATGATAAACCAGTCATTGATTATTCAGTAAAAATGCCCTCATCAACGCTTCACACATCTTAAGATCTTCCATGGAATCAATTTCAAACATCTTCCAGAACTCCATCTGTGTTAAGCCAATCTTGCCTCCAAAGCGGTTGTTATGTTGTCTTAAGACATCCGGCTTGAAAATGTAAAAAGACCCATTTTCGATATATTGTTTGGGTATCTCCTGGCGGCGGTTCCGATTTTTGTAATCGTAGTTCACGCTTCTCAACTTCCCGTCCGACATTTTTTCCCAAAAGAACAAGTCTTCCGCCACGCTGCATGAAAACATCGAGTCGCATTTCTGCTCCTGAAAATCGCGGAGGCCACGCTCTATATCCTGAGATTCCCGCAGAGGCGAAGTAACCTGAGGAGCGATAATAGTGTCAACACGTCCTACCTTGTTTTCTGCTATTTTCAAGGCATGAAGCCAGCCTGATTCGGATGTAGCAGAATCTCCCGAAATTGTAGCGGGCCTGTGAATAATTTCAGCGCCGCAAGCTTGACTTATGGAAAGGATTTCTTCCTTGTCCGAACTCACCCAGATCGAATCGATCCCCACTGCCTGTTGCAGTTGTTCAATCGTCCAAACAATTAAAGGCTTGCCGCAAAAGTCAATGGTGTTTTTCCCTGGAATCCCCTTGGAGCCTCCCCTTGCAAGAATAATCGCAACAACCTTACCCATAAAACAACACCTCTACCGATGAGATTCAAAAGGAATATGCGCCCTGAGACTTTTTGCAACTGGAACTTCTTTGCTGTTCACATGTATCTTGCCGTCTCCCATTGCCTTTTCAACCTTTCTAACTGCGCTAACCAAATGCAAAAAGCCCGCGGTCTCTACCGAAGCTGCCTGATCTGAGCCGTACATTGCCCGATCAAGGGTAATATGCCGTTCCAAAGACGTAATTCCGAGCGCTGCCGCTCCATACGATACCGCCAGACCAACTTCGTGTCCACTATAACCTACATCGCATTTATAACGATCACGAAGCGTCTTGATACCGTTTAAATTCGCATCTTCATCTGCCATGGGATAGGTCGAAACGCAATGCATAAGTTCAAATGGACATTTTGCGCTTTTGAATATCTCAACAGCCCGGTCAATTTGATCAAATTCCGTCATCCCCGTAGAAATAAATGTATGCTTCTTTTCTGAAGCCACTTCCCTGAGCAAGTCTTCATAAACAATCATTGCGGAGGCAATTTTATTGTATTTACAGTCAAACTGCCTTAAAAATTTCTGGCTTTCAAGATCCCATGCCGATGCAAACCATTCAATCCCTTTTTCCTTGCAGTAAGCATCAATCTCTTTATATTCTTCAAGCCCAAACTCAAGACCTTCCTTTTGTTCTCGTTGCGTGGTACCCCAGGGACTTTCACGCAGTGAGTCAAGCATTTCCTTTTTATATACCAGATCAATAGTTCTCTTCTGGAACTTAACAGCATCAGCTCCGGCTAATTTCGCAACATCAATTAACTGTTTTGCAATTTCAACATCTCCGTTGTGGTTGATTCCGATTTCAGCGATGATAAAAATAGACATTGTGTTAGTCTCCTTTTTGAGGCCTTTGCACAACCCCACAATTTTGCTTATGATTTTATTTTTTCAGATTTATCAGATTTTTGTTTAAACTCTGTGCTAATCAAACCCTGTTTTGGGACAGGTCTGCGGGACGCTCATTAGTTTATAAGTTTCTATTTTTTTAGACAGGATTTACAGGATTCACATGATCCTTTCCAGAACAGAGAAAAAATAGCTGCCCAATTAAATATAAAAACCAAAGGCCCCAATCGGAGAAATGATGTCGAGAAATGGTAAAATCTCTATTTGGGAGAGGCCTGCGGGACGCTCATTAGTTTATAAGTTTCTATTGAGTTCATATTCAGACAGTATTAACCCAGTACGATCTATAGATGGCTCAAAATTTCATCTATCAAATCAAAGAGATCCGGTAACGCAGCTTCATATATTTTGCCATCGCTTGAATGTCTATGTTCTTTGAATC
>JAFCZU010000602.1 GCA_019314185.1 Deltaproteobacteria bacterium
TGAATTTATGATATACAGGATCTGCATTAACTCTATTTTTTATAAAATCAAGTCAATCCTGTAATCCTGTCTGAAATATTTATTGTTTTTCGGGAGATGAGAGTAACTGCACCCAATTGAATAAGCCGGATAACACATTTACTTGAGAGTCCAAAGTTCTGCCGTCATGCCGGACTCGATCCGGCATCCTGCTTCATTATGCTGTTGCAATTATTCCCCCAAAAAAGCCATGTTGTTTCAGCGCGCAAAAAAAAGAGGCCCAGGAATCTGAGCCTCTCTTTTTTGTACTACAGTGCGCTGTGAAAGTAAGATTAGTCACCTATAGGGCATGGCCATTCACTTTTTCATGCTCGGCGCAATTGTTATGGTTATTACATAGGACACAATGCTCCACCTTTAGAGCTTTTACCCTCAATTACCACAAAGAGACCCTCAGCGATTTCAAGGTAGGGGCCGATTGGCTGGGAACAGCTTGTGTGGACTTTGGCTTTCAAGTCCGTGTTCACATATATAAGGATTTCTTTACCCATCTCGTCGTTCTTTTCAGTGCCATAAAAGGTGAACTGGCCGTTTGTGTCTATTTGTACAGAGTTGGCACTTGGATATATTATATCGCCATTTTTCTGGACAACCTCAATAAAATCAGTGAGATCACCGGTGTACTTTAAAGTCAACTCAGTTACCTTCCCATCACACTCACAATCATCGTCTTCACCAGTCGGACACAGGAGTCCGCCTTCCAAACTGTAACCCTCAATTACCATAAAGTCATCGCTCACAAGGCCGGGGCCGATTGGCTGGGAACAGCTTGTGTGGATTTTGGTGTTCTCGACGTTACCCACATATATAATGATTTCAGTGCTCATTGTGCCGTTCTTGTCTTCGCCTACAAAGGTGAACAGTCCGCCTGGCTGTACAATGTCTTCAAATATCACAACAGAATCCTTTTTCTGAACAACCTTAATGGTAGCGTTATCTATTGTTCCAATGTACTGTAAAGTCAACTCAGTTATCTTGCCTTTGCATGGCCCGCATTCTTCTTCTTCTATAAGCCCTGCATCCCATGTAGGATCATGTTCACCGGCCTCAAGAGTGGTGCATACGGTTTTACCTGTTACCGGATTCGCGTCACTATCTAAAGCATCATCTGCACCTACTACGTTTTGCAAGCTAAAGTCATAGCCATCCGGCGCGATGAATTCAAGAGAGTAATCACCAGGTAGCAGATCCGTAAAATTATACTTGCCACCATTGGCCGTTTTAGTTGTATCAACAAGTTTGTTATTTGAACAGTTATAAAGACGTACTCTCACGTTGTCAATTCCCAACTCCACTGGATCCTGGATGCCGTCCTTGTTATCATCAATCCAGACAAAATCGCCAATGCTACAGAGTTCAGAGGGCATCGACAGCGCTGCCGCGATCCAGGTGAGAGACGCAGGATCATCATCTGTTCCTAAATTATCCAATGAATAAGCCTGGATTGTCAGGCTATTAGTGCCAGCGGGGATAAAGACATTATGCTCTAGTGTATCCCATTCTTGGCCATCTATGCTCATAAGTGCATCGTTTAGCCAGTAAGTTGTTGTTGGTATTAATGCATCAAACTCATTCTTGACGTCGATCTTGATAGCAGTGGGTCGGGGAACTAAGCTTCCCGACGAAACCACGCCTACAACGGTTGAAAAAAACATTTTAAGGTTTGCTGTTCGATCAAGAAGTGACTCAGAAAACTTGAACGTCTGGGGAGCAGTGGTGGTCAGCAAACCATCCTTGGCGTGATAAGCAAAATCATGGCCATCCCGTATAATAATCTCAGTTCTGGGCAACGAGGCATCTTCATAGATGACCAGCAGTCCTGCACCGTTCGCTACTCCAAGGGATGCCGATACTCCATCGAAAATAACATTGTCAACAGTTAAAGTCTTTGAGCCTGGACCAACCAAGTCCAAATCGGTTATGTCAGCTCGAAAGGCTAAACCATTCCAGCGATTCCCGGTGAAAGGGTGATATGGACCGCCAATCAAATCGCCGGTAATGGGAATGTCATTTACTTTAATGGACCTTGACACATTTGGGTCACCAAACCTGTTACCCATAGAACCTTCCCAATAAATCAATACCTGCTTAACAGTCGACCCAACAGGAACCGTAATA
>JAFCZU010000603.1 GCA_019314185.1 Deltaproteobacteria bacterium
GTGCAAAGTGATGGAAGTCAGCCGGAGCGGATTTTACGAGTACTTTCATAGTTTCAACAAGAGGTCAGAGGACGGTCCAGCCGGCATTCGTTTCCGGTGGCCGCGAACCTTTTGGATCGCAAATTCGATGTCGATAAACCGAATACAGTCTGGACAACGGACATTAGTGTGCTGCAGCAACGCAGAAGACAGCTTTTGGTAAGGTGTCAAGAAGCGTGAGAAGCTGCATGAAAGATGGAGGATATTGGCCCTCCGAGGTCTGCCTGCAGGGGCTGGCCTCAAACCACCTTCAGCGGCATTTGTTAAAAGCTCTTGTCGTGAGCGTGAAGGAAAAGGCGTGGGGAACACGTCAGGTGTGGATCGGGAAGGCGAACACAAGTGAACCATCATTCAAGTGTCGAAAATGTTAGACGACATCAAAACCAGGGAGGTAATGTTGCCCTGGGATGAGTCCATCGGAAACCTGCTTACTGGGCGGATGGTGTCCGGCATAGAGATGGCGTGAGCCCGATTCTGGCTTTTATGCGGAACTGCAGGAACCTGCCGCTGTGATGTCAAGGGAGAAAGCCAAGAGTTAATCCTCAAGGCTCAGAGTACCAATGCACAGCGCAGGGGCGGACTGACCCGTAGTAGTGATGAAGAATCTATAATGGATTTGGAGCAAAGGGGTCAGGCTGTCCTGTCAACACATCCGTCAACCATGATGGGAGGAACGAATGATGAAGACAAAGCCGTTTGAAATTCCAAAAGAACTTGTCTGGAATACATTTAAGCTTGTAAAAGCAAACAGAGGTGCAGCCGGAGTAGATGGACAATCTCTCAAGAACTTTGAGAGTGATCTCGGTAACAATCTGTATCGGATTTGGAATCGCATGTCTTCCGGGAGTTATTTTCCACCCTCGGTAAAGGCAGTGAGTATTCCAAAGAAATCTGGTGGTGAGTGCATTTTAGGTGTTCCTACTGTATCTGATCGTGTGGCTCAAATGGTCGTGAAGCTTGTAGTTGAGTCAAAGATTGAACCGCATTTTCATAAAGATTCTTATGGTTACAGACCAGGAAAATCGGCACACCAAGCCATAGCTGTCACTCGTAAGCGTTGTTGGTGGCATGACTGGGTCTTGGAATTCGACATTCGAGGCCTGTTTGATAACATTGATCATGTACTTTTGATGAAGGCAGTTCGGTGTCATGTGAACTGCAAATGGGTTCTGTTATACATTGAACGCTGGCTTACTGCGCCGATGCAGAGCCAGAACGGGTGTCTGACAGAGAGGAAGAAGGGTACACCACAGGGTGGTGTGGTTTCGCCCCTGCTTGCAAACCTGTTTTTGCATTATGCTTTTGACAGATGGATGGCAACTCAATTTCCAAAGTTACCCTTCTGTAGATACGCTGATGATGGATTGGTACATTGCCGTAGTTTGAAGCAAGCCCATTACATCAAAGCAAGGCTTGCTAAGCGTATGCAGGAGTGTGGTCTGGAACTTCATCCAGAGAAAACCAAAATTGCTTATTGTAAAGATATACACCGGCAGCAACAATATGAAACCATTCAATTTGATTTTCTGGGATATACATTTAGACCCAGAAGATCGAAAGATCGTTATGGCAGAGTCTTTGTCAATTTTACACCTGGAATTAGCCGGACTTCTTCGAAGGCAATAAGACAGGCGGTCAGAGGATGGCGTTTGCAACTCAAAAGTGAGAAATCCATTAAGGATCTTGGGAATATGTTTAGATCTAAGATTCAAGGATGGCTCAATTATTACTGCAAGTTTTATCCTTCAGGTTTTAACCCAGTGGCCCGGCATTTGAATTGGGCTTTGGTACGCTGGGCGACGAGGAAATTTAAAAGGTTAAGAGGCCATAAAGCCAGGGCTCGATTCTGGCTTAGCAAAATTGCCAAATGTCAACCGTGGTTATTTCCACATTGGCAAAGAGGCTTCTTACCGTAGGCTGGGATAGTGGGAGCCTGGTGAGCTGAGAGGTTCACGCCGGGTTCTGAGAGAACCTGGAGGTGAGATTCCTCCGGGTTACTCACCCTTATGTCTGGACCCTTGAAGGCTGGTTGTACCTATCCGTGGTGTTTGATCTTTACTCCCGCCAAATCGTTGGCTGGGCGATGGATAAGCGAATAAAAAAACAACTGACCTTGG
>JAFCZU010000604.1 GCA_019314185.1 Deltaproteobacteria bacterium
GTTGGTACCGCTTGTTCAACTTTACCACTGATTGGGATTGATATGGGATTGGAATTCAATAATATTCCCCCTAAAAAAACTGTAATAACAGCACAGAAAGATCCTTGGAAAAGAGTGTGTTCTAATGGCATATGTTATCGGATAAAACACAAAAATTTAGATGATATAACTTTGTGGGATCTCGTTAAAATTACATTTTGGCAGTGGAAGCAAATAGTTAGCCCTATTTATGGTAGTGTACTTGATGAAGTATTGCCTCCATATGGTCCCCATCCTTATTATGAAATTGATGAGGACTCGTATGAACCAGATCCTCTTTGGTTGATAAATTGTAATAACTGTGGACATCCATCATAAAAAAGCGTGTAGGTTGGGTTGAGGTACGAAACCCAACAAATATGACTGCTTAGAGGCATAATGAATAATATTAACGAACAGCTTTTCGCAAAAAAGAAAAATAGCAGATGGGCGATCCGTCCTTTGGTTTCTGAGGAAGTTTACACTGACCGCGAGGAACATCTGGAATATCTTTACAATGCAGCTTTTGACGCAATAGGCCGCAGGACTATGTCCACTGTACTTTTAGGCCAACGCCGCATGGGAAAGACCGAGATATTCAAGCGGGTTGTAAACCGTCTCTTTTTTGAGCAAGATCATCGGGATCCAAAGGCGGTTGTGCCGGTCTATTACAGCTTTAAAGACGAGCCTCTTGACAAGTGGGAGTTTGCTATCGAATACACGGAAAATTTTCTTCGTTGGTATGCTGCGTTTCGATTAAGAGAACCTTCTCCAGTACATGAAGCTTGGTAGATGGTTCAGAAAGATAGATGATCCGATTCTGCTTGAGTCTGTTGGGTTGCGGCGTTTGCCAAACATAGTGAACGAGAAGGAAGTTGAGGAAAGGGGACGGGAAAAGTATGACCTGAGTGTACGATTCTTCGAATTTGTGATGTTTTGATGAAAATAAAAAATCCTTGAACTTTGATGTTTACACAAACAACATAGAACACGGAGGTTATCAATGCCAACAGTAAAATACCGCTTTATCGGTTTTCTTTTATTCAGTTTTTTTCTTCTCTCATTATCTAACATTGTCCAAGCTGCTTCTTATATTTCTATATCCAAAACCATTCGATCCGACTTTGATAATCTAATTGATTTAACATCCAGTAATCCAAACGATGGTTCTCGGGATGTAGTATTCCGAATTACTATTAACAATACTGGGAATAGCAGTGTCCATGTTCATGCTACCGATGATCTTGGTAATGGCCAGTTTTATAGCGCTGATCCGAGTGCGCCGTATGACAGAGACAATATTTTGGTTCCGGCCTATGGAAAATATGAATACGACTTTCGTGCCAGATACAAGGGATCGAACACGACTCATGGCGCCGCTATAACGAGTACAGCTCGAATAATATGGATTGATGGATGTTATAACTATTACCAAGGAATAGATTGTGGCGTTCATGGGAGCCTTTCTTCAAGTCAGACGGTATACATTCATAATCCAGCGCCTCCTAACCAACCGCCTCTGGCTAGATTCTCCATGACCTCACAGGGCCAAACAGTGTATGAGGGCAATATACTCAACCTCTTGGTAGCTCCAGGCAGGAAAGCGCATGTCGATTTTTCTGCCTCAAGAAGTTCTGATCCCGATGGTTATATCTCAAGCTATCAGTGGCTCATAAATGGACAGCCTAAGTCTACGATCAGGGATTTTGATGATTACTTTTCCGCAGGAATTCATCAGATTCGTTTGGATGTTTGGGATAACCAGGGTGCGCAGGGTGCGGTTGGAGCAAGTATTGTAATAGAAGAAGTCCCGGCTCCTCATATTACCTCTATTAGCCCTACCAAAATAGGGGCCGGCACTTTTGATCTAACCATCAATGGAAGTAATTTCGATAACGATGGAGCAGTGGATAAGATTTTTTGGAAAGCAGAGGATCGTTTCGTAGGGCAAGGAACAATATTAAGCCGAAGCAGCACCCGGTTAGTAGTTCGTGAGTTCATGGAAGGAACAAGTCCTGGAACTTATGTGGTAAAGGTAGAAAACCCTGACGGACAAATCTCCAATGGCATAGATTTGGAAATAATAAACCAACCGCCTGTGGCTAGATTCTCCATGACCTCCCAGGGCCAAACAGTGATCAGTGGCGCATCAATGGGCAGCCTGAATATACGACCAGGGATTTTGAACGTGACTTTCCCGCAGGAACTCATCAGATTCGTTTGGATGTTTGGGATAACAAGGATGCGCAGGGTGCAGTGGGGGCAAGTATTGTAATAGAAGAAGTCCCGGCTCCTCATATTACCTCCATTAGCCCAACCAAAATAGGGGCCAGCACTTTTGATCTTACCATCAACGGAAGTAATTTTGATGACAAAGCAATTGATCGGATTTCTTGGAAAGCAACTGAGAAACCTGTAGGTCAAGGAACAGTGTTAAGCCAAAACAGCACACAGTTAGTAGTTCGCGAGTTCATGGAAGGGGCAGAACCCGGAATCTATGTGGTAAAGGTAGAAAACCCTGACGGACAAATCTCCAATGGCATAGATTTGGAAATAATAAACCAACCGCCTGTGGCTAGATTCTCCATGACCTCCCAGGGCCAAACAGTG
>JAFCZU010000147.1 GCA_019314185.1 Deltaproteobacteria bacterium
CAACCATCATGTAAATATTGATGTTCGGAATAAATTTTTCAAAAGTGATATAATTGAAGTTTTGAGCAAAAAAGGACCTGCCAGGCAGGATAAAATAAATGATATTATCGACATAAACGGGCAGTCTTTATCTTTTGCCCCGCAAGGCAGCGAGATAACCATCAGTCTTTCAACCGAATGCTCGACAAACGATCTGATAAGAAAGGTGGGTTTGGCCACAGAAAGTCAGGAATCAGAGGTCGGAGGTCAGAGGGCAGAGGTCGGAAAAACAGCAACCACATATCCCTGAACCGCTGAACCTTTGTTTCTCATTTGGCATTTGTTTTTTTATTCGATTTTAAAATAATTTGAAGAGCGGAGCGACATCATTATTCGACGTTCGACGTTCGATGTTGGACGTTCATCTTTTAATATGTTCGGCGTTTATCTTTCAAAACAACGCCGTAAGGAATAAATGCAACCTGTAAACGTTTACAAAACAACTTAGCGCTTATGGAGGTGCTGAGGTCAGATAAAATAATAAAAGTCTGTGTTCGTCCGTGTGTGTCTGTGGCTAAAAACATATTATTCAGGGAAAAGACATGAAAGGATATGTTCAAATTTATACAGGTAACGGAAAGGGGAAAACAACGGCAGCCCTGGGGCTTTCAATTAGAGCTGCCGGCGCAGGGCTGAAGGTTTATATAGGTCAATTTATCAAATCAGGAGAATACAGCGAAATAAATGCGTTAAAGAGGTTTTCCGACTTTATAACTATTGAGCAGTTCGGGCGAGGCTGTTTTATCAAAAACAAGCCGGTTTCTGAAGATATCAAGCTCGCGCAAAAAGGGCTCAAAAAGATAAAAGAAGTTATGTCTTCCGGTGATTATAATATAGTTATTCTCGATGAAGCAAATGTTGCCCTGCAATGCAAACTGTTTAAAGTTCAGGATCTCCTCGAAGTTATTGCCGCAAAGCCGGAAGATATCGAGCTTGTTATTACAGGACGATATGCTGCCCCTGAGATTATTGAAAAATCGGATCTTGTTACTGAAATGAAAGAGATAAAGCACTATTTCCAAAAAGGGGTGCAAGCAAGGTTTGGGATTGAAAAATAAAAAGCAAATCGCAATTATACTTATCCTGATCTCCGGCGTCTTTTTTGGAATTATTGCCGGCATACTTCTATCCGTTACACACGATCTCCCACAAATACAAGCCCTTGAAACATTCAAGCCATCAGCAGTCACACGAATATATTCAGCAGACAAAGAACTCCTTGCCGAACTGTATCTCGAAAATAGAAACCCTGTGCCCCTGAAAGCTATTCCCCATTATCTTAAAACAGCCCTGATTACTACGGAAGACAAAAATTTTTACAAACACAGCGGCGTTGACCTGAAAGGAATTCTAAGAGCAATAATCAAGGATATCCTGGCAAGAAAATTTATAGAAGGAGCCAGTACCATCACACAGCAGCTTGCCAAGACATTATTTCTTACATCTGAAAAGTCAATTATACGGAAAATCAAGGAAGCCTTTCTGGCCTTTCAGCTCGAACGCCGTTACACAAAGGATAAGATACTGGAATTATACCTTAACCAGATATATTTAGGCAGCGGCTCTTATGGCGTAGAATCTGCAGCTCAAACTTTTTTTGGGAAACCGGTAAAAGATCTAAGCCTTGCTGAATGCGCTTTGATTGCAGCCATGCCCAAAGCACCTTCCCGATATTCACCACTGATTAACAAAGATCTTGCAGTAAAACGGAGAAACATTGTGTTAAAACAGATGGCAGACTCCGGCATTATCACTGAAACAACCTATAATGAATCTATTAAAGAAATAATTACATTTGAGAAACAAAACAAAAAACCGGTCAAAGCCCCCTATTTCGTAGAATATGTAAAGAAAATTCTTGAAGAAACACTTGGTTCATCAAGGCTTTATAAGGGCGGTCTTACAATTCATACAACCCTTTCATTTGAATTGCAAAAAGCAGCGGAGCATGCAGTTGAAAAAGGACTCTATGCTCTTGAAACAAGAATGAAACAACAAAAAATAATGGATCCCCATCCTCAAAGCGCGCTTATTGCTTTAAATGTACAATCAGGCGGCATTCTTGCCATGGTAGGGGGCAAGAATTTTGACAAAAGCTCCTTTAACAGGGCAACAAGAGCCAAAAGACAACCGGGCTCAGCATTTAAACCTTTTATTTACGCTCTTGCAATCGAACGTGGTTTCCCGCAAAATAAGATGATACTGGATGCTCCCGTGATATTTAAAGGAGTGGAAAACGGAAAAGACTGGCAGCCGGAGAATTTTTCCGGAAAGTATAAGGGTGAAATTACTTTGAGAAAAGCTCTGGATCAGTCTATAAACATACCGGCAATCAGACTGATAAAAATGCTGGAGCCTTTGTCTGTGGTACGGTTTGGTTATACTCTTGGCATTGAATCAACGCTTTCCCCAAATCTTTCCCTTGCTCTCGGCACATCGGAAATGACATTAATTGATCTAACCTCTGCCTATGCGGTTTTCCCAAACATGGGAAAGCACATCAAATCTTTTGGGATTATGAAAGTCATTGACCATGAAGGCAGAATTATCATACAGGCAAAACCTGAGCAAAGGCTGAGCATGTCACGAGCAGGAGCCGCGATAATAACCAATATGTTGTACGGAGTTATCCAGGAAGGCACTGGCAAAAAAGCCCGCAAGTTAAAACGCGCTGTTGCAGGAAAAACCGGCACTACAAATAATTATAAAGACGCTCTATTCGTCGGATTTTCACCATCAGTTGCAGCAGGAGTATGGGTGGGGCAGGATAATTTTACAACCCTTGGAAAATGGGAAACAGGCGCAAAAGCGGCTCTTCCCATATGGATCGAATTCATGGGAAAAGCACTCGAAAACAGCGACTGTCAATACTTTGACATTCCGGATGATGTTGTAAAAATACGCATGGATCCATTAACTGGCCAGCTCGTACCTGACGATTCAACGCATGCAGTATCAGCCCTTTTTAAAAAAGGAACAGAACCCAAGAAAAAGTAAAACTTTTGAAAATAGAAAGTGGAAGGAAACTATTATGAATAAATTTTATATATTTGTACTCAGAACTATACTGGGATTGATTTTCGCCGTTCTTTTATCACGTTTCTTTTATTCTCAAATAAACATTGTCTATATTTCAGGACTTTTCATATTCCTTGTGGGGACGGCATATGTACTGGATTATGTACGCAGCGGCAAACAATGAGAGTTACAGCATAATTTTTATAGATTTTTATCGGTTACAACTTGAACTTTTGTAATAATTTAGCGCTTTGAAAATTTGGCTGTTTTCGTTGAGATAATTCGAAAAAGCATTATTTGAATATCGAATATCGAACAAGGAATTTCGAATGATGAATTGTGGAATCGCTACGCTCTATCTTTTATAGTAGTAAAAATGATAGAATACCTTACTTCGATATTTATAATTCCTTGTTCGATATTCTGCGGTTCAAAACAAATCCGTAAGTTTGAATTCGTTTGAAAAAGCTAAAGTGTTACGAAATTTTTAATATTCGCCGCAAACGTAGAGATCTCAGAAGAAATTATCTTTTCGTGCTTTCCTCATTTCGTGTTTTCGTGATTGTTTTTTAATATAAATCGGCCCTTGTATTTGGAAGGAAAAAATGCATCCTGTTATTTCGTACACTGGCCAGATCATCTGCCTTTAAATCTACAACCATTATACCCTCCCTGCCGCTTATCCTTTTCTTTATAATCTTGCCGGATGGACCAATTACTACGGAGATACCCGGAAAGGCAAGCCCTTTTCCATTCTCACCTGTCTGGTTACACGCAATAACAAAAAGGCTGTTATCATAAGCTCTTGCAACAAGATGCCGCATCCATGATTTAAATTTTTTGTCAGGAGTTGCTCTTGGAGATGCATGGGGAATGAAAATGAGTTCCGCTCCACTTACAGCCATATGTGTGGAAAGCCCTGGAAAGTGCGCATCATAACAAAGCTGAATCCCAAATTTTACTCCCATCATCTCAAAAAGCGGGATTTCGCTGCCCGGAGTAAAAAAAGGTCTCTCAGGTGGAGCTATATGAAGCTTCCGATATACTCCTGAAACACTGTCAGGCGCGATAACGAGGTGGCTCGCAAATATCCGGCCGGCTTGATCCTTCTCAGCCATACCCGCAAGAACAACTATCTTTTCCTCTCCGGCTAACTGTAAAAGGGTTTGTGTCGCCCAACCTGAAACAGGTTCTGCTATCTTATTAATATCCTCATGTACACAGTATCCTGTAACATTCATTTCAGGAAAACAGATTATTGAAGCGCCTTTCCTCTTCGCTTCCTTTACCCACCTGACCATACGATCAATGTTATGCCTGATTTTGTTAACAGGTGAATTGAAAACAGCAACCGCAACCCTTATATCCTTCATTAATTATTTCCCGCAACCTTCTATAGGTCAAAGTGAGCCTTTATCTTAAACACATCTGTTGCCGGCAGATTAATAATATCTGTTATTCCCGTTTTCCTCGATATCTTCTCGATATTTCCCTCTATCTCTTCCATGGATGGCGCAATAAATGTAAACCAGACATTAAACTCATTATCCCGCCTGTAATTATGAGTTACACCGGGATAGCTATTGACTTCCATGGCAAACCCTTCAATCTTATCCTCAGGAACCCTGGCTGCGCAAAGAGTACTGACAAATCCTAACTTGTCAGGAACAAAATTGCCTCCGATTCGACGTATAATTTTCTCGTTTTTCAACCTCATAACCCGCTTTAAAACATCACTTTCTGAAAGACCAAGATCATCAGCAATTGAAAGATAGGGATATGGTGTGATTGGAAAGTTAGACTGTATTCTATTTAAAATTTCTCTGTCGATTTCATCCATAGAGGGTATGTATTACTCCTGATATTATCCCCGTAACAAACGCACGAATATCTTTCTATTTCGAGGACCGTCAAATTCACAAAAATATATTCCCTGCCATGTACCCAGCATAAGCTCACCATTTTCTATTGCGATAAGCTCCGAAACTCCCACAAGTGTCGACTTAATATGTGCTGGAGAATTTCCTTCAAGATGACGGTATTCAGCATCCCATGGAACTATACCGTTTAGAGTCATCAGAATATCGGTTTTAACGTTTGGATCCGCGCTTTCATTAATTGTTACAGCCGCAGTTGTATGAGGCACATAAAGCATACAAATACCTTCGACTACACCCGAAGAATAAACCATCTCTCGAATATTCGAAGTTATATCTACCAATTCTGTTTTAGCTTCAGTTTTAAGCTTTAATATCATAAATACATCGAAACCTTTAACTCAAAATGAGCGATCAGCTATTAGTCAAACCATATCAAGATGTTATTAAATAGGAAGTATTACCAGTTTGTTGAAATTGGAATGATACCCCACAGCAGCATCATTTTAAATAATAACATTTCACCCGATGGGTGAAAATCGAATCGCTTGTAACCACCTGAAATAATAAGAGCTAATAGCTTATCTTAGATTTAAAGAATATTCAACCATAAAAAAAAGCCCTGCTTATAACACAGGGCTTTTTTTTAATTAAAACGTTTTAAATAAATAACACTCATTTTTACTTAGACGCATCCGGTCGGTTTCGGAAGACCGGCCATCTTACATGCTCCTTTACCGGGTCCAGAGGGATAAAGCTCGTATATATGTTTCAGTTTAAATCCTGTAACCTTGGAAAGGATTCGAACCATCGGAGCAATTCCGTTTTTTTCGTAATAATCACGAAGAACTTTGACAAGCGCCCGATGTTCATCATTTATCTCTTCAATACCCTCTACAGTTTTTACATACTGTTCCCACTCAGGACAATAGTTATTAAAATCATCAATAAACCCGTCCTCATCTACAGTAAATGTTTTACCCAAGTACTCTACATTTTCCATTTAAAAAATCCTCCTTTGTAAAAAATAAAATCATTATAGCTTTTGCTTTTTAATCTCTTATTAATTTATTGGATAACAATATATTATCAATTAATAAGTGTCAATATTAAAAACATGATGCATCTATAAAAAATGCACCATATCACATTAAGCACCATCCCAACAAAAACGAAAAGCAAATGATTACAGGTTGTTATAGCCTCAATATTCTTTTGGCATTTCATTTAACCGAGCCAACGTAAAAATCGGCCCTTCTTTGCATACAAATTCTTTCCCGATATTGCACCTGCCACACATTCCGATACCGCATTTCATGCGCATTTCAAGAGACATAATAATATTGTCATGACGATAGCCGAGCTTATCTAATACCGGTTGGGTAAACTTGATCATGATAGGCGGGCCACAAATAATCGCATACGTATCAGCATTCCCCGGAGGCGCTTTCTGTTCCGTAATGGTCGGCACAAATCCCACGTTGTATTTCCAGTCTGGATCATCTGTACCGTCCACAGTAATATGCATGTTTATATCATCACGAGCTTCCCACGCCGCAAGCTCCTCCCTGTAAAGAAGCATTCCCGGAGACCGCGCGCCGTATATAACATCAATATTCTTGAACTTTCGGCGATTGGCTGAATCCAGCATATATAATATAGAAGAACGAAGCGTGGTAAAAGCAAATCCGCCGCCGATGATCACGACATTTTTTCCTTCCATGGTATCCCAGGGATAAGAGTTGCCTAAAGGCCCCCGTATCCCGATAATATCACCAACCTCCATGGAATGAAGATGCGTTGTGACAAGTCCGGTCCTGTTGACCGTAAACATGACATATCCTTTTTCTGTGGGGGATGACGCAATCCCTATGGGTATTTCGCCTTTGCCTGCCACGGAAAGCTCGGCAAACTGGCCGGCTTTATAAGAAAATCTTTCTTCGTCGGCAGGGTTTAAAAAAACAAGTCGAAATGTTTTAATATTTTTATCCTCGGTTTCGATTGTTATTTTGTCGATTCGAACCGGATATGGCAGGTATGGATTGTTGATTGTTGATTGTTGATTGTTGATTGAAAAATCCACAATACCTCCTGGATTGTTGATTGTTGGAATCGCTTTGCTCTGTTTCATCAAACTCTTAACACCTAACACCTAACACTTAACACCTAACACTTGATAAATTCAACTTTAACCAGAAATTTACAAACTCATTTTTACTACGGAGCGGACAGGCAATTAAATTTGAAAATGGCTGACTGTTTGAACGCATTAGTGAGCCTTAAGAAAAAACAGCCGATCATAAGATGATCTTTGGTATTATTTATTAATTTCAACTTACAAAAGCAGTTTTGTTATGTTTTTGTATGCTGTTTTTTCTTTAGGGTCACTTATTGCGTAAGTTTCAGACCTTTTCAAATTTA
>JAFCZU010000605.1 GCA_019314185.1 Deltaproteobacteria bacterium
ATAACATATTTAATTTAATGATGTATTAAGCATCAATCTTATATTAATTGATTGGCGCCGTTGTAAAAACCACAGGCAGTATATTTCGGTTTAAAATTTATTTTTAGCCCTTGCTGTCTAACGCTTTGGCTAAATTAAAGGGTGCGAAACTTGAGTACTTTAAATGTATGAATCAAAATCCGGTAGTTCCCGCTTAAAATATTCTCTCATCTTTTTTGAAATGCCTTTTTCAACCTGGCGAACACGTTCCCTTGATATCTCGTAACGGTCGCCGATATCCTGCAATGTGGCAGGAGAATCAGAAAAAATGCGCTGGTCAAATATTTCTAACTCTCTTTCTGTCAATTTTTTCCTAAATTCACCAACTTTATTATGAAGAAGAGCTTCCATTTCCTTCTTTCCTACCTGTTCTTCTACGGATTCTGATTCTGTTTGTAAAATCTCAACCCTTTCTGTATCGGAATCTTCCTTTATCGGCGCATCAATAGATACATCCCAGCTATTAAGCCGCTGGTCCATATCTACTATTTCTCGTTCAGACACACCCAATCTCTGCGAAAGCAGCTTGGGCTTTGGGTCAAACCCCTCATCAATTAACTTCTGCTTTTCCTTTTTTAATTTAAAAAAAAGTTTTCTCTGTCCCTGTGTGGTTCCAATTTTCACAAGACGCCAGTTATCCATTATAAATTTGAGGATATAAGCCTTTATCCAGAAAGATGCATAATATGAAAACTTAACATTCTTATACGGGTCAAACTTTCTTACAGCCTGCATAAGTCCTATATTACCTTCCTGAATCAGGTCTAAAAGATTCTGCATCCATAGCCTCTGAAATTGTATCGCTATCTTTACAACAAGCCTGAGATTGGAGGTTACCATGCTATAGGCGGCTTCCCTGTCGTTATGCTCATAAATCTGTATGGCAAGCTCTTTTTCTTTCTCTTTCGTTAAAAGATTATACTGGCTTATCTCCGTAAGATATCGCTGAATCGGATCATATTTTACAAGAGAGTTGTCAGAAAATTTTCCAGCAGACTTTTTAGCATATCTCTTTGGATCTGAAGCATCCATTTTATCCTGATAAGCCTTGGATTTTTTATTTTTATCTTTTCTTTTTTTCATAATAATTTTAATCCACAGATTACGCAGATCACTCTAATCACTCTAATCACTTAACCGTCATTCCTACCCGGCATTAAAACTTTTGGATTTTTCGAAATTATCGCTGCAATGTCATTCCTCCAAAAGGTAGTCGCAAGTCATCAAAAAATACTATTTGCAAAATGTATCAATTTTTTTGATATAATAAATAAATATTTTTAGCTCTTAACACTTGACACTTAACACCTAACACTTGACACTTGATAAATTCATTATTTTTTATAGACACAATGCATATTATCTGCTAAACAAATCCATTCATACTTCTCATACTTATGTGCGCCTGTAGCTCAGATGGATAGAGCAACGGACTTCTAATCCGTAGGTCGCAGGTTCGAATCCTGCCAGGCGTACCAAAAAAAATCAAACTCCTTTTCGTAAAAAAACCAATGTAACTATTTACGTAGTCAGGCTGAAACTGTTTTAGACTGAATTACAAACCAATTTATCACAGAATGCAGAGAAAACACAGAGCTAATTATTTATAATTGCAAGATATTGTGTAACTCAGGTTCAAAGTTCCGCAGTTCACGGTTCAGAGTTAAATAGCGCTTGAACGAAAAATAATCTCCTAACCCTGCATCCCCTGCGGTTTATATTCCGGCACGATTTCCTGCAATTTTTGCTTTATCTTTTTTTCATCCTGACATACAACAAGTTTTATCAGCTCATCTATTTTGCCGTTTAACATATTGAGATCGGTCTCAGTGCCCTTTAAAACCATTATCTTTTCATGAGTTGTTGGGACAATATCCTCCCCTTCTGTAATCAGCTCCTCATAGAGTTTTTCTCCAGGCCTGAGACCTATATAATCGATTTTGATGTCTGTATCAGGCTCCAGGCCTGACAGGTGGATCAAGTCACGTGCCATATTATCTATCTTGATCGGGCTGCCCATATCTAATAAAAATATTTCTCCGCCTTCCCCCATGGCGCCTGCCTGAAGAATAAGCTGGCATGCTTCAGGGATAATCATAAAATATCTTGTCATTTTTGAAAAGTGGAATCACACTTCCGGAACTTCCCACCACATTGCCGAAACGGACAATCATAAACCGCGTGTTTGAGCGTCTGGACCCGTTATTTCCGAGGGAAAGCAGTTCTGCAACCCGTTTGGTAGCTCCCATCACATTTACAGGCCGCACAGCCTTATCTGTGGATACAAAAACAAAGCGCTCAACTTCATACCTTTGTACTGCCTCGATTAAAATTTTAGTTCCTTCAATATTATTTTCCACTGCTTTCCACGACTGGTTTTCCAGCATCGGAACATGCTTGTATGCAGCGGCATGAAAAACCACTCTGGGCTTGAAAGTCTCAAAGGTTTTTTCAAGCTGGTTCTGGTTTCGAATGTCTGCCAGAAGGGGAACCACTTTTATACTTGAAAAGTTCTTTTTCAACTCCAGATCCAGATCATACAACAGGCTTTCAGACCGTTCATACAAAATTATTCTTTCCGGATGAAACCGGCAAATCTGCCTGCACAGTTCTGAACCAATAGAACCTCCGGCTCCGGTAATCATAACACATTGCCTGTTTATATAAGCGCTGATCTTTTCTTCATCCAGCTTGACAACTTCACGCCCTAACAGATCCCTGTATGCAACCTCACGGATTGCATTTATTGTTACACGACCGTCGATCAGTTCGCCCATACTCGGGATGGTCTTGAAACTTATGCCGCTTTTCTTGCAATGCTCTACTATGTCACGCATCTGCTCAGAGCTTGCCGAAGGAATCGCTATCAGAGCTTCATCGGCTCTTATCAGATTTGCGACTGCTTTAATATTTTCAGTGGTGTCAAGCACAGGAATGCCATGGATTTTCTTGCCGATCTTGACCGGTTGATCATCAAGGAAACCAACAACATTGTATCTTAGATGAGCATTATCCCGTAGTTCTCGATATATTTTCTCCCCGCAATCTCCAGCGCCGAGAATCAGCAATCTTTTTCTGCCGGAGTGCTGATGTGTAAAAAGTCTAAACAGCTTCTGCTTAACAATCACCCAAAATTTATCATTGCTGCAATATTCAAAATAAAAGCGTACAGCAATACGAAATCCGGAAATTAAAAGAATAGTAAAACAGTAATCAACAACAAAAACAGAACGTGAAAACCCCTCAAACCTGGAGATAAAGAGTACGAAACTTATGATAATCAAACTGCTTATTGTAGATGCCTTAATAATATTAATTAAATCAGCAATACTTGTATATCGCCACATGCCGCGATATAGATCGAAGAAATAAAAACATATTAT
>JAFCZU010000606.1 GCA_019314185.1 Deltaproteobacteria bacterium
CATAGCTTTGCACTCCGGCTTCCTTCAGACCCTTCCTCACGGAAACGCCCTTGCCTTTGGCTAATACTTTTGCTAATATATTAAATATTAACAGGGTTCACGTATAGGGGACTTTCACCCCATAAGTTCACGCCCATGCCGGGCGCACACAATAAAATGCACCAGATAAACTGGTGATTTTCCCGTTGCTGGACGCTAAAGGGATTATGATTAATAAGACATGCAAAAACGTTTTAATTTCATTTGCTTTTTTGGCAGTTGTCGCAGGGTTGTTCCTATCTATTGAGGTTCTTGCTGGTCAAGAAGGAAACGTCAAAAAGATAGAAAATAAAACAGAGAGTAAGAATATCGCAACAGGATATTCATCCTATATTGAATATGGTCTAACAATCACGGGGTTCCTTGTCCTCTATGGTGTAGTTCTTTTTCAAATAAATAGACAACACAAAAGTAACTTAAAAATACAACGGCAACACCTCAAAGACAAAATCAAGCTACAAATATTTAAGGAAATCGATGAACGTATTACAGTAGCAACTGATACATTCGTGGAATTAAGTAGTAAGGTCCTTTTGGTTGTGCCAAAGATAGACAATAATATTTTTTTGAAGAAAGAAGGAGTTAAGCCAAAACCACTATTAGAAAGAAGTTCTGACTATATTGACTATCATTCTTCATTCTCGCAATCTGTTATCGAATTGGTTTATATCCTAGAAAAATACGTCATAACCGATCGTATTTTCGAGATTTTTAATATGGCTTTACAGTCAAGCTGCTATGAGCTTGGAAAAACCTTTCAACCTCTAAATAAGTCACTGTTAAAATTACTTCCAGTAGATGTTCCAGAAGAAAAACAACAAAGCCTGGGAACTAATGTTATCGTTCCCCAAAAGGTGTCCGACCAGGACTTGGTTGAACTCCAAAATCATATTGATTCTTACAATAATAAACTTCTTGATTTATGTTGTTACCTACACGATTTGAAGGTGGAAGCCCAAAATATACTCTTAGGTGGCATATTTGATAATAAAGTTTCTCCAAGAAAACCGAAGGACAAAAAAATCATCGTTGTAGCCAAGGAATCCGATAGAACAATAGAGCAATTAGAAGAATATTTTATGTACGAAACAGAGTGGGGTAAAAACTGGCAGAAAGCAAAACAACAAGATAGCTCTTAACTAAATATAAAAATCATATAGGGATAGGGACACCCATCGCTGAGCGCCCATCCCATACCACCGGACGAAAATTGATCACGTATCCGGCGATTCGGCTGGTCAAAACAGGCACAAATGAACATCCGGTCTGCCTGACCTTGGGGAACGCAACGCTACCAACATTTTCCCGCCTATCAGCGGCGGGACTGCATAATACCAGTAAGAACACGCTCTTTGACAGCCATGACCATTTACCCAAACCATTCGGTTGGGGACCGTTCGGGCCTTCGCCGGGGTGAGTCCTCCGTGGTGTTCACGGCTCGTTTCTCCTGCGGCTACCGCTCCCGGGGTAAACACATGTCTTTCAGTACGTGGATGCCGAGTATACGGGCGGAGCTTATAATGGATAGAGGACTTAATCCCGCCTGTGTGGCGGGACTGGTCCCGCAAATGCACGCCTGACTCGATTTCTGTTCGTCACCCCGTACTTTCGCGATACCCTGCCTCAGCAGAGCTACTGCCTTCCGAGGCACCGTCACCGATACCCCGTTGTAATACCGCTACACCCTTTGCCTCCATCTGGCTGGATCAGGGACTTGCAATGTACCTCAATCATAGTATATACTCACCCTTAAGAATACGTGCCGTGCCCGGCACACAATGCGCTCAAGTTGACCCCAGCCCCGGCTCTTTTTCGGGCATCTCAAACGCTTAGCGTTTTTCACAAAAGCCCCCTGCCCTCGCAAGCTTGGTCAAGGGGCAGGGTCAACTTAGCTTGGCCGTTGGGACGACTAACATGACCACGACGAGACATAATGGACTTGCCTTCTGGGCGTTGCAGGGTCCCGGATGGCTTCTGCTGATCTGGCTGATCTATGCACAGGGCATCTCCGCATTCAGTTACGAACTGGGTGTGGCGATGGGCACACAGGAACCAGCGGAAAAAATAACTGAAGTCGGGGCGGCGTTTTGGTACGGATTCGCGCTGGGTGACCTCTTGACGTACATCCCCATTCTCTGTGCTGGCTTGATTGGCCACTTGCGCGGCAAACATTGGGGCCGAATTGCACTTGCGGCATCGCTCGGAATCACTATGTATTGGCCAGTTGTCTCGCTTGCAGCACTGGTCGATGCTCGGGACGCCGCCGGATGGAACGTCTCCAGCGAGATGCCGTATTGGGTTGTATGTCTTTTGATCGCGGCTTGGGGCGCATGGGGACTGTGGTTCATCATAAGAGAGTCCCAACAAATGCATGCAGAAGCGACTTCGAAAACCGCGCGAAGCGCGGCTTCCGAAGCGTCTGATGCATGACATTATACGCTTTCAACAAACCACCAGCTTTTGTATCATGGCTTTTTAAATAAGGAATCGGATAGCAGTGGATAGTACAATTAGAATAGCTGAGTTGTCAAAAAAAGAAGTTGATGATATCTTGAGATCAAGAAAGTTTAATAGGGTTGCTCCTGTGAGTTGTCAAGCCTGTGGTCACGAAGGCATTTTCAAAAGGCGTATATTTAAAATTGATAGCGATTATGACATGGGCGATGACGAAGCACAAAACATAGTAAGGCACCACATGAAACAAAAGCACAATTTAGGCTATATTCATTTCAAGGTTCACAAGAATACAGATTACATTGACGTGGCTTCTTGCAGCAAATGTGGTTCCAATAAGGTAGCTTTCGATATTGAATTGAATGACGAGATATTTGATGAATTAGCAAAGCGCTTGAATGTTCCTGAAGACAGAATTCAAAGCGATGTGCAAGCGATCTTGAAACGTATATCATAAAAGGGAACAGGCGTATAACAATCGCATCCACCTTGACACTCAAAGCCAGGGCGTTTTTTGCTTTTGCAATTTCAGAGCAAAACTTCTCTTTTACCAAGTCCTCATTGGCTTTAGGTGCAGGTGATGCGTTAGGCGGCCTGCTTTAGATTTGTTATAGTCATGCAGATGTCAAACTCTAAGCTACTTCGTGCCCTAATGGACGGCAGATCCGTCTTCTTTCACGAATTTCTGAAGCACCCTCTTCAGATAGGGTCCATAATTCCGAGTTCTCGCTTCCTTGAACGCCACGTTATGGAGGCCGCCGGGGTACGTTCAGCCAAGACCATAGTAGAGCTGGGGCCTGGCACTGGAGGCACGACCCGAGCGATATTGCGTACAATGGCGCGGCACGCCAAGCTTCTAAGCGTCGAAATCAATCCGAATTTTCACGCCTTGGTTAGCTGCATGGAGGACGATCGACTAATTGCTCATCTTGGTAATGCTAACGGGCTGAAAGAAATCATTTATATGTACGGGATAG
>JAFCZU010000148.1 GCA_019314185.1 Deltaproteobacteria bacterium
CCCATGGTTTTAGCCAAAAAACCTGTGGGAGCTGAAGCCAGCACCCTGGGAACTCCCATCAGGCTGCTGAGAAGAGCATATTGTGTAGCCGTAAATTTTTTGTTTGTAATACTGGCCATGAATGCTACATAGGCAACAGTTCCCATGCCGCTGCTAAGATTTTCAAACGCGATTACGGCAGACAAAAAAGGAATGCTGTGACCGATTTGCGCCAAAACAGCAAAACCCGCAGTTGACACGGCTTGAAGAAAACCAAAATACCAGAGACAACGGTTGATCCCAAGACGGAGCATAAGTACTCCTCCGGCAAAAGATCCGGCAATTGTTGCCCAGAAACCGAAAAGTTTAACAATTGTTCCTATCTCGGTTTTTGAAAATCCAATGTCAAGATAAAAAGGTGTAGTCATGGCGCTGGCCATGGTATCGCCAATTTTGTATAAAAGAATAAACGCCAGTATCCATAATGCTCCCTGCCGGCTGAAGTATTCCACCATTGGCTCAAAAACAGCTTCTTTTATTGTCTTTGGAGTTCCAAGTTTAGTCTTTGGTTCCGGCGCAAAAAAAGTTGTGATAATGCCCGGCGCCAAACAAAATGCCATTATTAAATAAACCATGTGAAATGGCATATTGTCGGCCATAATTAATCCGCCGCCGGAAGCCAGAAGCATTCCCACCCTGTAGCCGTTGACATATAAAGAAGAGCCAAGCCCAAGTTCCTCATCAGGAAGGTCTTCCCTTCGATATGCATCAACCACAATATCCTGGGAAGCGCTAAAAAAGGTTACAAGAAACGCGACAAAGGCAACCATCCATGGATTGTTTTTCGGATCCGTAAAACCAAGACCTGCGATGGAAAAAAACAGGGCTATCTGAGCTACAAGCATCCATCCTCTCCGGCGGCCAAGAAAAGGAAGTGTAAAACGATCAAGGAAAGGAGCCCACAAAAACTTTAAAGTATAGGGAAGGCCAACCAGCGCCATCATGCCGATTACAGCCAGGTCTACACCCTCTTCTTTCATCCATGCCTGAAGTACTGTTATGGTCAGAAGCAACGGCAAACCACATGCAAAACCCATAAGCAGAGCAACAAGCATGCGACCGCTGCAAATAGTTTTAATTATGGGTTTTCGATTTTTCAGGCTGCGCACTTTAGGTTAAACCCATCTGCGTTTATCTGTGTAAATCTGTGGCCGAATAATTATCCTTCACAAACAAATTTATCCTGAATCGGCATGTTTTGACGTATCCAGGTCAACACTTTGTCACACTCATCCTGAACTTCCCTGAGAGCTTTTCCCCTGTGGCTTACAACGCTCTTTTCCTCCATTGTCAATTCGGCAAAGGTCTTCTTAAGGGAAGGGTAGTAAAAAACAGGATCGTACCCAAACCCATTAGATCCTGAAGGCTCTGTGGCTATCAGTCCTTCACAACGAGCTTCGTAAGTCAGGGCGGCGCCTGTTGGAACTGCAATCGATATAACACATTCAAAGGCGGCTCTGCGGTCTGTTTTACCCTTCATCTCATCAAGCAGCTTATTACGACGTTGTTCATCCGTAGCATTTTCACCGGCATACCGTGCAGAATATACTCCCGGAGCGCCCCCAAGGGCTTCCACTATAAGGCCGGAATCGTCGGCAATAGCGGGGAATCCCAGAACTCTTGCTGTAAAGCTTGCTTTTTTATAGGCATTTTCATCAAATGTGTTCCCATTCTCTTCAACCTCTGGAATAGGACCAAAATCGTCCAGGTTTTTGATGTTTACAGGAAAATCTTTTAAAATATCCCTGATTTCAGATGTTTTACCTTTATTACGTGTGGCCAGCACAATAGTAATCGAATTTTGCATGTCATCCTCACAAATCTGCATCCAGTGTTTAGGGATGCGAAAGTAATTTTCTCAAGTTTCGCACCCTTTAATTTAGCCAAAGCGTTAAACGGCAAGGGCTAAAAATAAATTTTAAGGCGAAATATACTGCCTGTGGTTTTTACAACGGCGCCAATCAATTAATACAAGATTGATGCTTAATACATCATTAAATTAAATATGTTATATCTCCTTTGCACCTGATCATAATGTATGTTGCACAGGTTGCTGTTTACAAAATATAAGCAAATGATTCCGCTGTAAAAATGTTATTTTCAACCCTTACCGTCTTGATTTTCATTTAAAAGCTATCATATGCCATAGGGTGGCATAATCTATCTTATGCACGACACCATTAATATTAAAACATGGCCTTGCCCTTGTAAAGCATTTTCACCTTCTTTAAATAGCGCAATGAGCAGAACATAAAATCTGCTTGACACACCTGTCTATAAAAAATTATCGTAACTACTCAGAGGTGGATAGGCTGAAGGCTGTTAGGAAAAAGTAATTGCCTGTTTAATCATACGCTTAATATAGTTCGCAAAAAGTGGTTTTTCGACTTTTTACAAGACCATCAACCCCGAACCTTGAACCATCAATCCCGAACCTTGAATGCATATGCCATCAAAACTTAAAAGAGTACTGCTCTTATATACCAATAAATATTATCTTATCAAACAGATTTACCCGTTTGGGCTGGATAAAATTGCCAATTATCTCCGCCGTCATTCTTTTGATGTTACAATCGACTTTCCTTTTCTTGCGGAACCGAATCTTGAAACAAATCTAACAAACATATTAGAACGTACAGCCCCTGATCTGATAGGGATTGGAATAAGAAATCTTGACACATGCATGGCCTGCGAATTGTATGGGAATCATGAAGGCAACGGTTATAAGGCTCTTTATTTTCTACCGGAAGTAAAAGAGATTGTTGAAATTATTAAAAACCAGCGGCCCAGGATTCCTGTCATTGCAGGAGGAGGCGCTTTTACCATATCTCCGACAGCAATACTTAATCTGCTGGATATTGAATATGGAATTATTGGAGAAGGTGAAGAGCCGATGCGTCAGTTTTTAGAGGCCTTCCCTGACAAAAATAAAATATCTAAAATTCCGAACCTGGTATTTAAAAGCGGAAATACTTACCGGATAAATCCCAAAAAGCCATATTCCTTTAACAGCGTCGGAGGTATTACAGAAAGAGAATCTAAATTCAACTATTCTTATGAAACCTCAGGCATCCCGATACAGGTAAAACGTGGATGCAATCAGAACTGTTCTTACTGTGTAGAGCCTGTTATTGAGGGCAGAACCATTATTTTCAGAGACCATGATGATGTTATTAAAGAATTAAATCAAATTTCTGAAAAATATGATGGAATTCAAAAGATTTGTTTTGTTGATACCGAGTTTAATGTTCCTGATATTGAATATTGCTCAATCCTGGTCAGGAAGATATTAAAATCAGGGCTGCATGATCATTTTCGTTTTTCTTCGCAATTTCTTCCCAGACCGTTTGATGAGGAATTTGCCGGCCTGCTTGCCAAGGCAGGATTTTCCATCATTTTAACATGTGAAAGCTTTGCGGACAGCGTTCTGAAAAAGAATAAAACATCCTACCGTAATAAAGATATCATCAGGACTCTTGGCCTTTGCGAACAGTTTGATATAGATTGCACTGTAAACCTTATTTTCGGCCTTTCAGGAGAAACTTACAAAACTATTGATCATACCCTGAAAGAAATGATAAGATTTTCTCCTTATACATCCAGGCGATATGAATATACAATAGGCGGTAGAATTTATCAGGGGACACCGCTATGTGGTTTTGTTGACAAACAGGCAGATTGCCGTCATTTATATGGTGAAAAATCGGAAGGGTATCTTAAGCCTTACTATTACTGCGCTCCTGAAAGCCCCTTAAAGCTCAAAAGATATATTGAAAACATTCTTCCGTTTTCAATGGATTTTAATAACCAGTACGACCGGCTTAACTTCCAGACCTTGTCGATAAGCTATCTGATTGATCAGGAAAGATGGAAGGATGCTGCAACCAGGTTTATGGACAGCGATATTGTCGCTCAGACAGCCATCTATAATTATCTTTTTCGGAAGCTGGCGGATTGCGGACAAACGGAGATAGCTAAATCAGTGTCTGAGCATCTGATGGAAACAATTGTTAACAGTGGTAAAAGCTCTGAATATATGGAACAACTCTCTATCATCAGGTACTATATGAGTTTTTTACCTAAATTGAGCGATTAGTCTTTAGGTGTTAGCTATTAGTTTAATGATTCCAGGATGTTTTACTATTACAAATTTTCATCCGTTGGGTGTTATTTCTAATTAACGTAATGCCCTGATTTTTTTAGAGCTAAATGCTAATGGTTAACAGCTGATCGCTCAACTTAGGTTTTAACAGTCGGCAATTGATTCTTTCACCACGAAGAACGCGAAGAAATCATAAGAATATTAATTTTAATCTTCGTAACTTTGTAGTAAATATTTTTTTCGTACTTTCGTGATTATTTTTTAGCGGGTTTTTGCCTGCATGGATTGGAATTTCTAACAAAATGAAGCAAAAGATAAAAGATTTGATATGCAGGGCGGTGTTAAATGCTCATGAAAAAGGTGATTTGCCGTCATCTGAATTTCCGGATATCGAGGTTGAAGTTCCCAGAATAGAGTCTCATGGTGATTTTTCAACAAATATCGCAATGGTTATGGCGTCTGTCCAGAAGATGTCTCCGAAAAAAATCGCAGAGTTTGTCATTAAACATATGGATGATCCTGACGGGATTATTGCAAAAGCAGAAATAGCAGGGCCGGGTTTTATAAATATTTTTGTAAACAACTTAGCCTGGCATCCTGTTTTGCGCAGAATCCATGAGGAGAATGCCGGGTATGGCGCTTCAGACATCGGACGCGGCAGAAAAATCCAGGTGGAATTTGTCAGTTCCAACCCAACCGGGCCTCTTCATGTCGGGCATGGCCGCGGCGCTGCTGTTGGAGATGCTGTGGCAAATATCCTTTTGTTTTGCGGATATGACGTTCAAAAGGAATACTATATAAATGATTCCGGCAGGCAGATAAGGACTCTGGGGCTTTCTGTTTTTCTTCGATACAGGGAAAGCCTTGGAGAGGATATACAGTTTTCCGATGACTGTTATCAGGGGGATTATATCCGTGATTTCGCCATACAGATTAAGGAGCATAAAGGAAACGATCTTCTGAGTCAGGATGAAGAGGAGGCGATACTCTATTGCTCGCGTTTTGCGGCGGAAAAGATTATTGCGGGCATTCGGGATGATCTTAAATCCTTTGGTGTGGAGTTTGACAACTGGTTCAGTGAGCAGAGCCTTTATGATTCCGGGAAGGTTGACAAGGTGTTAAATGATTTCCGCGGCCGGAACATGATATATGAAAAGGATGGGGCGCATTGGTTTAAGACAACCGACTTTGGAGATGAAAAGGATCGCGTGGTTGTTCGCAATAACGGCCAGACTACATATTTTGCGTCTGATATTGCATATCATCTCGACAAGTTTGAGCGCGGGTTTGAGCGGGTAATAGATATCTGGGGAGCTGATCACCATGGCTATATACCACGCATAAAGGCATGCCTTGCAGCGGCAGGGTGCGGCAATGAGCAGTTTGATGTTGTCCTGATTCAGCTTGTCAATCTTTTGCGCGGGGGAGAGCCTGTATCCATGTCAACGAGGGCAGGTGAATTTGTTACTTTAAAGGATGTAATAGATGAGGTCGGAGCTGATGCGGCAAGGTTTATTTTCCTGACACGTCATCATGAAAGCCCTCTTGATTTTGATCTTGAGACAGCGAAAAAAAAGACAAACGACAATCCGGTTTTTTATGTTCAATATGTTCATGCCAGGATATCGAGCATAATTAGAAAGGGGCATGAAGCAGGAATAGAAAAAATAGAGTGGGACGACAGGGCAATTGCCATGATTAAGGAGCCTGAGGAGATCAATCTGATTAAAACCATGACCGCTTACCCTGAAACGGTAAAATACAGCGCGGAGTTTATGGAGCCCCATCGCATAACATATTATCTGATGAACCTTGCGTCGTCTTTTCATGCCTATTATAATAAGCACAGGGTCTTGACGGATGATCCAATATTAACAGCCGGCCGTCTTTATCTGGTTCTTGCCGTTAAAAAGGTCATACGAAACGGGCTTGCGCTTTTGGGCGTGTCTGCGCCTGAAAAGATGTAGCGACATTTACTATAGAGAACACGGAGAAGTAAAAAAGAAAAAACTATCACGAAAGCGCGAAAGTACGAAAGTACGAAAAGAAATTTGTGTTGCACCACGAAGAACACGAAGGACACGAAGAAGTAAAAGAAAAAAACAATCACGAAAGTACGAAAAGGAAATGTGTGTTGTGTTAATGGCATAACGTAGTGGGGGGGGACTTGATGCGGGTGTGGAATGTTTTTACGAGTTTTCCATACTTTTTCATGTTTGTTTTCGTGATTAAATGCTTTTTTCTCTGTGATAAATATTGTTTTTTGCTTTTTCTTCGTGATTTTCGTGATTTTCGTGATTAAAATTGATTGATTTTGTGTTTTTCGAGGCAGGATATATAAATGAAAAATAGCGATAAGACATCAAAAATAATAAAACCCCTGGTTGAGACCGGTCGAAGAGGCACGGTTGTATGGATCTGTATAATAGCCTTTGTCTCTGTATGGATGTTTGTTTTGGGCATCTTTGTTGGAAGGGGGACAGCTCCTGTAAAATTTGATATCGAAAAGCTTCAAAAAGAGCTGATTGCATTAAAAGAGGCTGTTTTAAAAGAGGAAAAAAAGCAGTTCAAGCTCGATCCTGATACGGGAACGGGCAAGATTGAGCTGAGTTTTTACGAGGCGCTGAAAGATACAAAGAAGAATGTCAGGTCATCCGGTACATCTCCTGAAAAGAAGAAACAGCCTGAAAAAGAAGTTGATGTACGGCCGTCGCCGCAGCTGATAAAGACAGCTTCAACCGGTCAGGCCAAAACAGGAGATGGTTTTACGATCCAGGTGGCTTCATTAAAAGATTCCAAAGCTGCCGACGAAATTACGAAGCAGCTTAAGGCAAAAGGATATCCTGCATATACAATCATGGCTAAAATCCCTGAAAAGGGGATATGGTACAGGGTAAGGACAGGTGAATTCAAAAACAAATCCGAAACCGGAGATATGTTAAGCAGGCTAAAAAAGAATAAGTTTAAGCCTATAGTTGTTCAAAAATGATTCACCACAGAGCTCACAGAGACCACAGAGAAGTGAAATATAAAAGGGATTAACACGAAGGTACGAAAACACGAAAAGGAAAAAAAGGGGTGTTGTGTTGCACCACGAAGTTAATCCGTGGAAAGTCAAGTAAAATTTTGGGGTATGTTATGCCCAAAAACAATATTTAATTTCTGTCTGAATTAACCTATTTAATCGAGCATTTTTTATTGCT
>JAFCZU010000607.1 GCA_019314185.1 Deltaproteobacteria bacterium
CGATTCACTGGTTTTAAAAGCTATGGCGATTGTCCTGGGCAAACATCTGGAACCTGTCATTGCACCAACTTGCGTCCATGTGAAAGGCCATGGTGGAGCCAAAAAGGCAGTGCGTGATGTTTTCCATGCCCTTACACTGGACAGCCATGTGATGAAATCAGATGTAAAAAGCTATTATGCCAGTATTGACCATATTCTTCTGTTTGACACCTTGTCTGCATATATTACTGACAAGTATGTGCTTCGCCTGCTGTGGCAGTACCTGAAACGAACTGTCTGTTATGGCGAAAACTACCGTGACGTCACCAAGGGAATTTCCCTGGGCTGCCCCCTGTCACCGCTTATAGCAGCACTCTTTCTCAAGCCCCTTGATGACGCAATGCAGGGTTCCGGCCTGTTTTATGCTCGTTTTATGGACGACTGGATTGTGATCGCCCCTACTCGTTGGAAACTGCGTAAGACAGTGAAACAGGTCAATGCGATTCTGAATAGACTTCTGCTGAAAAAACATCCGGATAAGACCTTTATTGGCAAGGCTGAACGAGGGTTTGACTTTCTGGGTTATTTTTTTAGACCAGGTTTATTAAGGGTTGCTAAAAAAACTGTATCAAACATGAAAGAACGTATTGCCCGGCTTTATGAGCAAGGTGTTGATACTGTAAGCATCGGGCAATACGTTCTTCGTTGGGTACGATGGGCTAACGCAGGTGTGGTTGAGTTTATATATTGTCACCATCGCAACAGGATTTAATGTACCTTTGTGGATGGCGATTTAATCGGAACCAGAGGTGTCGCATTGGGTGAATGAGTAGTCAGCGATATCCTCCTTACAACGCGCAGCCTCCTCTTCGGTTAACATCGACTCAACCCAGTGTATGGTCGTTCCCTCGTGGATTTCGAAGTAGCCCCCGAAGTGTGAATCGGGTGTGCAATCACCATCTAATTCGTAAATTTCCTTTACCATCAATTTTGATAACCATGAGGAATCAGTATGACACTCATCGTAAATTTTTATATGACCATCATCGCAAGATCCCTCGATGCCATCGTTTACAGTATAAACGCAACATTCCGTACGACCATAAGTCTCTTCTAGCTCCTCTTTAGTCCAAAGCGGACACTTGACGGTGCAGCAAGGTGGTAAAGACCCTGTATTCTTTTCGAACAGATTCAATACTTTCGAACAGGCTTCTTCTGTACCTAAGGGGTCTGAACCTGCACAATCCATGGCAATGCAATAAGCTTGACATAGACCATAGGCAGCTCCAACCTGCCCGTCACAAATGTCACCTTCGTCCGCTACTGCTTGACCTCCCAAAAACAATACCGCCATAAGCAAACCCAATAAAATCTTCATAACATCCTCCTCTTCGTTCATGAGATTAATAAAAAATTTGTCTTATTCATCATAATATGTAAGCCCAGAATCACTTATTAAATAATATAGCTGAACATAAAGGGGAATTACAATTGGACTTTGGTCCCATATAGGTTAGACTTTAAGGTGGGGTAGCTCGCTTTAGCTTTTCGGACATCCGAACCAGATCAGCCAGCGATTCCGCTTGCATCTTTCGCATAATCCGAGCCCGGTGCACCTTGACTGTCTTCTCGCTTATGCCAAGCTCGTAGGCAGTCTGCTTGTTCAACATGCCAGCCACAAGGTGGACGAAAACGTCACGTTCGCGCAGAGTCAGAGCTTCAGCACACTGCTGGATTTCTGATAGTTCCACTTTTTCCCGTCTTATTCGCGTGTGCTGCTTGATGGCTTTGTAAATGGCGTCTAGGAGGTCCTGGTCGTTAAATGGCTTGGTTAGAAAATCCACGGCGCCAGCCTTCATGGCCTTCACGCTCATGGAAATATTGCCATGACCTGTTATGAAAATAATGGGCATGTTATAGTCGACACCAGCCAGATACTCCTGAAACTGAATCCCACTCAATCCGGGCATTCGCACATCCAGGACCATGCAGCCGGGGCCATCATAGTGGCTACGGTTCAGGAACTCTCGGGCAGATGAGAATACCTCTACTATTAAACCTATAGATCTGATCAAGCGCGCCAAGCTGTGACGTACCGAAGCATCGTCATCAACCACAAATACTGTTGGATCTGTGACTGTCACGCTTCATCTCCATCGCTGGTCGGTAAATGTAGCTCCTCGGTCGGGATTGTTCGTACCCCATAAGCTGCCGCCATGAGCCCCAATGATCGACCGGCTGATCGAGAGCCCCATACCCATGCCTTCAGATTTAGTGGTATAGAAAGGATCAAAGATGCGGTCGCAGACCTTCCTGTCAAGTCCAGGCCCTGAATCCCGCACAGCAACCACAACGTTATTTGATTGATCTGTGAATGTTTGAACAACCAATTCGCATGAATCAGGTTCCGAGTCCGTCATAGCCTCACAGGCATTGACTACCAGATTCACCACAACTTGCTGCAGCTCAACTCGATCACCAAACACAGGCGGAAGCCCTGAAGGCAGATCAAAGTTCATGGAAACATTTCTTGCAGGAACTTCTCTGTCCAAGAGCGGCACAAGTTCCCGAATAGCCTCGTTGAGGTCGAGAAGCTTCCGATTGACTTCTCCTTTCCTCAACAAAGAGCGAAGCCTCCGAACCACCTCGGCAGCCCGCTTATCGTCCTCGATGATGTCCATCAGAGCTTCACGCACCTCATCGAGATCCGGTGTGTCCACAGCAAGAAAACGCTGAGCTGCCTGAGCGTTATTCAAGATTGCCGTAAAAGGTTGACTGAGTTCATGCACCACTGATGCAGCTATCTCCCCTATCGTCGCAACCCGCATCACGTGCACCAGTTGCTGCCGAAATAGGCGAGAATCCCTTTCCGCTTGCCTGCGCTCGGTGATGTCATTCAGGAAACTTAAAATAGCCGGTTTGCCCTCCCAGCTTATCAAAGCTGTCTTGGCTTCTATCCATTTGATATTCCCACCTTTATCGACAATTCTGATGGGATGGATATGGGGAGTTTCCTCGCTATTGACTTTTTTCAGGTAAAGCCCAAGCGCCACCTCTCGATCATCCGGGCGGACGAACTCTATCAAAGGTCTGGAGAGCAGTTCCTCTTCAGAATAGTCCGTAAGTTCCGAAACGCGGGAATTGACAAACTTTAACTGCCCATCTTGAACTACCAGGATGCCTTCATTGGCATTCTCCACTAGTTTGCGGTATTTTTCCTCACTATCCCGCAGCGCCTCCTGAGCCACCTTCATATCGTTGATGTCTATGGCCATCTCGTAATGCACCATTCTGCCGTCCGGCCACCTTATCGCCTTGACAATACGGCGATACCATCGCCCATTGAGCCTGCTCCGGAATTCCCATATATAGAAATCTCCCAGATTTTCCCCGAAAATCATCGGATTGGTACAAAAACTACAAGGTTTGTCTAATCCCTGGAACATACGGTGACATTTCCGCCCAACAAGATCTGGTCCGAAAATGGCTGTCGTAACTGCATTGACATAGAGCATTTCATGGGTCTCAGGATCACAAATAAAGATTCGTTCATTGATACTATCAAAGATAGAGATGAGCTTGCGCATCTGTGTGTCAAGGACCTTTTCCATCCTTTCCAGGGCGATTGCATCAAAAAGTATTAGACATTTGGAAAAAAGCTTGTTATCCATAGATGGATATCTAACCCTTAACAAAGGAGACCATCTATGGACAAGAATAGTCCTGTTAAA
>JAFCZU010000013.1 GCA_019314185.1 Deltaproteobacteria bacterium
AGATTCGAATACTTACAGCATGTACTTTCCCTGCCCCCCCGGAAAGGATGGGACAACATGTTTAAGAAATCTGTCCACAAGCCTTACCTTGACACCGGAGGTGTTTAAAAACTTCTCTACAGGGGCAATGATCAAGAGTAGCGGAACCAGATACGTTGTAATCAGAATTCTAAAGAAACCGCAGTGAAGCTTTCGGGTTGAAGCAAAATTATTTTTAATAAAAGGAGATAATAAAAGCCGCAGGATCATGAAAAAGGGAGGAACAAGAAAAACGGTGAGTACTGAAAAAACCTCAAAGGCCATATTTAATGATTTGTTTTTACCGATGAAATCACGGAGATTGTCTCGTGAATAGGTGTTCAACCTGTCAGATGAAATTGCCTCTAAAAACCATTTGATGGGAAGATAAGAGATCACATAGAAAGATATGGCAACAATATCTGTTACAGGTTTGAAGTGGGTTACATTACCGTTGTATATCGTTTCTATCTTGAGAGATCGTATTGTGAAACCCGAATCTCCCGCCTTCAACAAAAATTCCGTTTCCGGCACAAATCGATCGGCTGTGAGAAGAATGTTTTGGGCTGTTGAGAGAGGGTAGAGTCTGAAACCGCTCTGCGTATCCTCTATGAATTGATTTGCACCGAGAGAGACGTAGAACCGTGCGACATGCATTGAATTATACCGCCCTCTCGGGATCTTATGTATGTCATGCATCCTGGAACCGACAATAACGGATTCAGGATAGTTATGATGTAATGCAATGAAACGGGGGATATCTGCAGGATTATGCTGCCCATCGGCATCTACACTTATTACAGCATCATATCCTTCATCGATAGCCTTTTGGAAAAGCACCTTCAATGCATTTCCCTTTCCAAGATTTTTATCGATTAATATGACCTGGGCACCTGCCTCGGCAGCGATGTCAGCAGTATTGTCTGTTGACCCATCATCCGCAACAATAACATCAGAAATGTATTGTAACGATCCTTTAACCACATTCCCGATGGTTTGGGGGGAATTGTACGCCGGAATAACTACGCAGATTTTTGATGCCATCTATTTACCTCTTGCACCATGAAATTCCTCACTGACGTCACAACAGGAATCAAAAAACCTCATTTCTATCTAATTGTCAGTGAAATAAAATTATATACTATTATATCTCTTGCCATGATTTTTACGCATATTCCTCAACATCTTCCCGGTCTTCATATACTCCCACAGAGGCCCCTTGATTCCGAAACGCCGCAATTTCCTTTGCAGGTCCACATTTATATTAATATTCATGCCGGGAAATATCCAGTTTCGGTTTTCTTTTGAAAACTTTTCTATGAATAGCAGAATTTCATTTTCTATGAAAGGCGACAGGTAAAAGACCGGTTTCAAAAAATCCTCATCAGGGTTAACACATCCTTCTTCCATGGCTACAACAGATAATCCGGTTCCAGGAAATACCCTGATACCAATCATGCAGATAGCAGCCGTTGGGGACATATCAATTATGGCATCTAATGTTTGATTAACACTTTCCATTGTCTCGCCCGGTCCGCCAAGAAGAAGTGAATGGCAGAAGGACATTCCCAACTGCCTGCATATGTTCGAAGCATTCCTGAGATCATCAACGGTAAAGTTTTTTCCAAGATTAACCAGCATGGTTTGATGAGCGGCATCACTCCCAAATTCCACACCTGTGCAACCTGCATCGAGCATCAATTCAATAAGATTAGTGGTGATAAATCCCGGATTGGCATAACAACTCCATTTAACAGGAAGTTTTCGATTAATGATTTCACGACAGATTGCTTCGGCATGACTGGTAGGATAATTGAACGTGTTATCAACAAAGAAGATATTGTCTATACCGCATTTCAACATGTCCTCAATCTCATCACAGACAAGTTTCGGACCCCGTAATCTTACTTTTTCCCCTTCAATTATCGGGTAGGTACAGTAAATACATTTGAACGGACAACCTCTTTTTGTCTGGATATTGCCCATACCTCCAAATTTCAAATAGGCCTCGTTGTCGAATTCTGATCTGTCAGGAAGTGGAAGAGTATCAAGGTCTTCAATAATTCCGGAATGATTGTTTATAATTTTTGGTTCAGGAAAATCATGTGTATTCTTCCCCTTTTTCAGATCGTTAACAAGCTTGACAAAGGAGGATTCACCTTCACCTGCAATGCCAAAATCTACACCGAGATACTCCAGAAGTAATTCAGGCAACAGAGCAAAAGCACTTCCTCCTGCGACGATAATCGCTTTGCTTTGCTTCCTGATTTCCCGCACAACCTGATGGTAAAAAGGAAGGTATGTAACATAATTAGGATAGCTGACGTTATCAATATTTCTTAACGACAAGCCAATAATGTCGGGTTGGAAAGATTTTATGACATATGCAATCGAGGTTTCATAATCCTCGGCAAAACATAGATCCAGAATCCGGCACCGCGTTCCGTTCTGTTTCAAGGCAGCGGTTATGTATGCTAAACCAATTGGAAAAACAGGATCGGGTAATGATTCTATATTAGCTGAAACAAGAAGAACTTTCATAATTATTCATTACTTTCTGGCAAAAATCAGACTGCTTGTTCCACCGCCAAACGTGGAACTTGTCATCAGGGTCGTATCTGTTTTGCCGGTCGGGGAAATATTCCACACCGGGAAATTTCCAGCTTCACTTCTCAATGCTTCAGCATTTACGGTGGGAAGTGGCAACTTGTTATAGATGCTCAGAAAAATAGCCGCTGCCCTGATGATCCCTGCACCTCCGAAATCACCCATAAGATATTTCAAAGGGGTCACTTCCAGATTGTTATTTCGTTTTCTGAAGATTTGCCTGAGCTGGTTATATTCCATTTTATCAAGTTCACCGGTAAAATTGGCAGAAATATCTATCTGATCGATTGCACCGGGATCTATGCCGGCTTTTTCCATGGCAAGAAATATCGCCCACGCCATCTGCTCGCCTTCAATTTCGTAATGCCCAATGTCTGTTATACCACCCCTGATGACACCCGATTTAAGCATTCCGTATATTTTTGCATCCCGCTTACGTGCCATATCGATTCTTTCCATAACTAGAATTCCGGCTCCTTCCCCAAGGATAAGACCGCCTCCGGGTTCGGGTCTGATAGTAGCCGTCTCACCTTTTTCCGCCCTGACCTTATTGAGGGCACTTACGGCGTCATAACAAGTATACTGCATTGCTGACAACTCATCAGCTCCGCCCACCAGGGCTATATCAACCAGATTTTGTGACAGGAGATTCCGGGCATACATGATGGCATTTTCCGCGGAAATTTCATTCTGGCAAAAGGTGCTGTTGGGTCCTGTTATGCCGTGATACATCGCTATGTGGCTTGCAGGCGCGTTAGGAACGGTTTCCGGAAATACAAAAGGATGGACTCCCCGAGGGCCCTCTTTGAGAAAACCGGCGTAAAAATCTTCCACATGGGAACTGCTTCCGTACGAAGTCCCCATGATGATGGCAATTCTTTCCCTGTTAAGAGAATCCGGTATAAGTCCGCTGTCTGCTAATGCCTCAATACTTGAGGCTACAGCCATCCGTGAAACCAGACTCATTCTTCGATAACACCTCGTAGGCATAAATTGACCCGGATCAAAATCATCAATCCAGCCAGCTACATTAGACAGTAAAGACCCTGTATCGAAGGACGTAATTCTTTTTATTCCTGTCTTCGCCTCTCTCAAGTTTTCCCAGAATGTTTTTCTGCCAACACCGAGAGGACTGACTATCCCAATACCTGTAACCGCAATGTCGCTCATTGAAAACTCTTAGATCCTTTTATTTATGCTTTGCTTCTTCCGAACACCACCGATGTATTATTACCCCCGAATGCAAAGGAGTTGCTCATGGCAATGTTTATTTCCTGTTTCCTGGAATAATTGGGAACATAATCCAGATCACAATCCGGATCAGGAAGTTCCAAATGTATCGTCGGTGGAACAACCTGCTCGTGCAAAGCGAGAACTGTGGCTATCCCCTCGATTGCTCCTGAAGCACCGAGACAATGGCCAACCATGGATTTTGTCGAACTAATTGCTAAATCTCCGGCATGTCCTTCAAAAACATTTTTTATGGCTCTTGTTTCCATCTGATCGTTTATCCTGGTAGCCGTTCCGTGAGCATTGATGTAGCCTACTTGATCTACATCAATATTTGCATTCCTTAAAGCTTGTACCATTGCTCGGCTCATCCCTCCGGCATCCGGGGATGTAATGTGTACGGCATCTGAATTTGTTGCATAGCCAAGCACTTCTGCGTAAATTGTTGCATTTCTATCTTCAGCGCGTTCATAATCTTCCAATATGAGGATTGCAGCCCCCTCCCCTAATGAAAGGCCGCGCCGGTATCTGTCAAAGGGACGGCAATACTCAGGATCCATTAGTCTCAAAGAATGGAAGCCGGAAAAAGTTAATTCTGAAAGAGATTCACTTCCACCGGTAACAACAATATCCTGGTCACCTGAGCGAATCAAGTCGAAACCATAACCAATCGACGTAGTACTGGAAGAACAGGCTGTACAAATGGTAGCTCTTAATCCGGTTAGTTTATAACGACTGGCAACAAGATCTGTCAAGGTGCAGGGTGTGGTGGGAAGAAGAAGAGAAGGTTTTGGTCTGGTTTTTAACCATAAGGCACGCCGATATTTCTCCCAGGAGAGCATACCGCCTGCACCACCTCCAAGAACAACACCGATTCTCTCTTTGGTGTATTTTGCAATATTAAGTCCAGAGTCTAACATGGCCTCATTAGCTGCTATGAGCCCCAAAAGATCACACCTGGAATTCCGCCTTATCTTACGGAGATTAAAAAAGCCTTCCATATCTATGTTTTTTATTTGCCCGGCAAAATGGCATGAAAAGCCGGTGGTGTCAAAAAGCGATATCGGCTCAATTCCACATTTTCCGCTGAAAAGCCCTTCTCTGAACGCTGGCAGGGAATCCCCGATGGACGTAATTATACCAAGACCTGTTACAGCAACCCGCCTATCTGTATCTTTATTCATCTATTTCCCCAGAATAAATTCTTGAGATATATAATACTTACACGAGAGGACAAAAATCTATATTTGAGATATCTTACTATTTTTGGCAGTAATTCAAGAGGTTATCTATTCGTTTTTTAAGTTCACCGCTCAGTCGATAAATCATTTTATTATCGGTTGTCAAAAGAACCTGTGTCGTTTCTCCCCGGGCGAGGAGGGTGCTGTCTTCTTTTAGCAATATCTCGAATTTAAATGTTAAGGCGGCAATCTCCGGTTTAACTGCAGTTGTCCTGATAATAATCAGGTCTCCGCATGCTGCGGGATGTTTAAAATCACATTTCAAAGTGATTACAGGTGCAATATATCCTAACTCAACCATTTGCTTCGGCAAAAGATCGAATCGCCGCAGTAAAAACATTCTGCCAACTTCAAACCATGCCATGTAGTGGCCGTACCAGACCATACCCCATTGGTCTACTTCGTTAAATCGAACTGTATCTTCTGTCTCTACCCATTGCATGGGCTATTCTCCATATTTTTCCTGTATGAATAAAGTAAGGGCGCTGATGGACTCGAAAGCTTTTTTGCCAACATTCTCATCTTCAATAATAACATTGAAATTTTTCTCTATGACCACAACAAGTTCAAGAGCATCCAGAGAATCAAGTCCCAGTCCTTCCCTGAAAAGAGGGGTATCATCCCCTATTTCTGCAACAGTGATATCTTCCAATTTAAGAGTATCAATGATCATTTTCTTGAGAAATTCGATCAATATCTCTGAATTATTAACGATTTTTTTCACTCTCTACCCCTTGCGATTTTTATTTTATCCCAAACCACCATCGACAACCAATACATGGCCAGTAATATATCGTGCCTTTTCTGAAGCCAAAAAAAGGACAGCCTCGGCAATATCTTCCGGATTACCAAATCTACCCATTGGGATCATATTTAAAAATTCTTTCTTTGTTTTCTCATCCAAGTTTTCTGTCATAGCCGTGGAAATAACCCCCGGGCAAACAGCATTTACAGTAATGCCTACCCGAGCCATCTCTCTGGAAAGAGATTTGGTAAAAGAGATAATTCCGCCTTTCGAGGCCGAATAATTTGTTTGGCAAATTCTGCCTCTAAGTGCGGAAGGAGACGTGATATTTATAATCCGTCCAGACTTTCTACCTATCATTGTTTTTATAATTGACCTTGAACAAAGATAAGTCCCTTTCAGGTTGATATCGATCACATGATCCCAATCCTCCTCATTAAGAAACATAAGCAATTTGTCCCTGATAATTCCGGCGTTGTTGACCAGAATATCCACATATTCCCATTGCTCCAGGACATTGCTTATCATTTTCTTGACATCGGTCATGGACGAAACATCTGCCTTTAAAATGAGGGATTTTGGCGCTATGTTTTTTATTTCTAATTCTGTCTCCAGTGCGCTTTTATCATCAGACGAATAATTAATTGCAACCCAAGCACCTTCACGGGCAAAAGCAAGAGCCATCGCTTTTCCCAAGCCTCTGGTGGCTCCAGTAATAATTACTCTTTTATTCTTAAATTCCATAAAATTATATTATTCTAATAAGGTAAAATACACAAAACTATCATTTATACCAAAGAAACTTTTGGGGGGCAAGATTAAAGTTTGGACCTTAAACAGAAACAAATAGTAACAGCGACCATCCATCAAAAACTTATTGAACGCACTTCAAAAATATGAAAAGAGTTTATTATGAATTCTGAAGTTTTCATTACGGATGGACATTGGAGAAAGTCGCTTGCAGCAGTGCGGGCTCTCGGGGAAAAAGGTGTCAAGGTTACGGTTGGCGAAAGCACAAGTCTGGCAACTGCCGCTTTTTCCAGATACTGCCATCAGGCAGTGGTCTATCCATCACCTCTCCTTAGACCAGCGGAGTTTGTGGACTTTCTTCACAATAAATTGTCACGCCGGTCATATCAAATGCTCCTGCCCATGGAAGATGAAACCATGGATCTCATATCAAAACATCATTCTGAATTTTCAAGCTTGACGTATGTTCCGATTGTATCCTTTGATAAGCTTGATTTTGCCCGGCGTAAGGACAAGGTTCTTCAATTAGCCGAAAAAGAGGGGATTCCCATACCAAAAACCTGGTATATTGAAAATATCACCCAGCTTAACGAGCTAAAAGATACGCTTCCATATCCTGTAGTCATAAAACCCAAAACAAGTTCCGGCGCAGTTGGGATAGCTTACCCTGAAAACTACGTGGAATTGATAGAACAATACATGTCGGTTCATAAATATTTCCCTTATCCCATGATTCAGGAACTTATTCCCCGCGAGGGTACAGGCTATGGCGCCTCTTTTCTTCTGGATGAAAGAGGACAGGTAAAAGCATCTTTTGTGCACAAACGATTAAGGGAATACCCTATAACTGGCGGAGCAAGTACTTTGCGGGAAAGCGTCAGATACGATGATATTCGAAATATGGCGCTGACATTATTGAAAAAGCTTGACTGGTTCGGCGTAGCCATGGTTGAATTCAAACTTGACCCACGTGACGGTGTGCCAAAACTAATGGAGATCAACCCGAGATTCTGGGGCTCATTACACCTGTCTGTAGAAGCTGGTGTTAATTTTCCTTATCTTCTATATCGCATGTCCTGTGGCGAAAAGTTCAAACCCGTCGAACAGTACAAAATAGGAAAACAATGCCGGTGGATGTTACCTGGAGATATTCTCCATTTTATAAAAAACCCCAAGCGAGCGAGTTTGATGCCGGAATATTTCCACTTTTGGAATAAGAATACATCCTACGACATTTTGTCCCTCAAAGATCCCTTGCCCGTCCTCGGCAGAATTCTGACACCCCTGACATTCATATATGACAGTGACATGAAACAACGACTGAAGAAGAGGAAATTATGACCGTTGAAAATATCCTGACCGTTGATCTGGAAGACTGGTTCCACATTTGCGGTGTGGAAAAATTTATACCTGAGACAAGCTGGCCTGAGCTGGAAAGCCGGGTAGCTGCAAATACGGTCAAGATACTGGATGTTCTCTCCCAAAAGAAAGTCTCCGCAACCTTTTTTGTCCTCGGTTTTATTGCGGAAAAGCATCCGGATCTGATTAGCAAAATAGAAAAAGCCGGTCATGAAATCGCCACACACGGATACGCCCATAGGCAGGTCTATACAATGACACCGGATATGTTTCGGCAGGATCTCATAAAAGCCGTGCGCATAATTACACAGATAACCGGCCAACCTGTTAAGGGGTATAGAGCCCCTGAGTGGTCAATCCGCGATGATTCGCTATGGGCTCTTGATATCTTGCAGAAGGAGGGTTTTGAGTATGATTCGAGCATGACACCTCTACCCATTATCGGCAATCAGAATTATTCCAAAATACCTTACAGGTTGACACTTGATGAAGGGCAATTATGGGAATTTCCACCAATGGTTGGCAGTACTCCTTTTGTCAATTTCCCGCTGGGCGGTGGATGGGGACTAAGAGTTTTTCCTTATAATCTTATTCGTTTTACCATACAAAAACTGAACAGACAGGGTCAACCTGCGGTTATCTTTTTTCACCCACGGGAATTTGACAGGAACAATCCCAGCATAAGGCTTCCTCTCGCTAAAAAGTTTGTGTTGAATGCACGAGTTGAAAGGACTGAAAAAAGGCTTGAGCGCTTATTAGATGATTTTAGTTTTACGTCTGTTTCAAACGTCTTGAAACAGAAAAATTTGCATTAAACATGTTTCACAGGTATAAATAATAACTTAATTTATGATCGACCTTGTAATATTCTTAAAAAACAATCTTGCAGAACATTTTGTGATATATTTTATCCCGCTCTATGTAGTGGGTGGCAGACCAGTTGCCATTCTGAGCGCTCAGTTTCTGGGATATAAGGCTTCTTTTTTATTGCCCGTAGTAGTTATGCTGGATACGCTTCAGATACCGTTATTCTATTATACGTACGGTGCAATATCCAGCAGCTTGCTGGCACGAAAGTTTTCTGAAAGAACTATAAAAAGGGGAAAGAACCTCAGCAAATCAAAACTCTTTCGCTGGATGCAGGTCATGGGGGCGCCAGGAGTTGTAGCTATTACCATGCTTCCACTTAAAGGTTGCGGCATGTGGAGCGGGGTGCTTTTGTCGAAACTCTTGAAATTTTCAAAGCCCACCGGTTATCAGCTTTTGATTGGGGGAAGCATATTGGGATGTGTTTTTATTTTAGGGCTGGGAGAGGGAATTCTAAAATTATGGACACTGTTTATGAACAGCTAAAAATTAAAAACAGGTCAAGGGGTTACTCCCATTGCACTACATCATATATCGTTTCCACAAACATATCTTAATCCTTACCGCTCTGCTAACCTTCATCGCTATTGCTCTTGCTGCCCAGCTAAAGCTTGATCTTAACTTTTTTTCTCTTCTTCCCTCAAATAATACAGAAGTCCATAATTTCTTTGAGATTACCGAAGAAATCGGAGTTCATTCGCTTTTAATTGCTCTGGTTGAGATCCCCCCGGGTTATGACCGGACAAAATCCGAATCTTTTGTTGATATCCTGGCAGAAAACTTTGCGGGGAATCAATTGATTCATGATGTGGAATATAAAAGCGAAGAGAAACAAATGTCCTCTTTATTTCAGACATTCATTGAACATTTTCCTCTCTTTTTGAGGGCAGAAGGTCTTGAGAAATTAACCCATATATTATCCGATAACGGAATTCACAGACAGGTTGTTGAAAATAAGGCTCTCTTGATGACACCATTTGGTATTGCAGCAAAAGAGCTTGTTTATATCGACCCACTCGGACTCAGGAAATTATTGAAGGAAAACATAACTGTTTCCACGGGAAAACAGCCGCTCAGACCATATAAAGGGTATTATCAAACCAGCAAAGGGGAAACAACCTATCTCCTCTTTATTAAGCCAGAAAAGCCCCCACAGGATATTGCATTCAGCAAAAAATTGATGATGGAAGTTCGTAATCTTGAAAGGATTTCCCTATCTGAATTCTACGGTCAATTTGACGACATGCCGGAGAGCATCAAGATATCTTACACTGGCGGATATACTATCGCTGTCAGTGATGAAGCCACAACCAAAAAAGATATCAAGGTTACCCTGCTGACTTCCTTTTTAAGTATAATGTTTCTATTTGGCCTGTCGTTCAGGACATGGAGAGTTCTTTTTTATGTCGGCGTATCTTTGATCATAAGCCTTTTGTGGACACTCGGTTTCGCCAGCGTCGCATTTCATCGCCTCAATATCCTTACCTGCGTTTTCTCGTGTGTTCTGATTGGCCTGGGAATTGATTTTGCTCTCCACATCGTCAACCGTTACTTTGGTGAAGACAAGGTAGATCTTGACATATCACACAGACTACAGCAAACCTTTCGTGAAGCTGGTATGGGAATTGTAGTAGGTGGAATTACCACGGCAGTTGCTTTTTATTCTATCGCTATTTCAGACTTCAGGGGATTTAAAGAACTTGGCATCGTAACCGGCACAGGTATTTTATTTTGCCTTGTGGTCATGTCTCTTGTTCTTCCATGCCTTCTTGTCTTTTTCTCAGACAAAAAAACTTTGAAAAGAAAAATTACAATCAGCGGTTTTGGACTAATGTCACTAATGAAATACCTGCGGAAATATCCCGGGGTTATTATCATTACCTCACTTATAATTGTTTGCCTGCTGGCCATTCTTGGAACTAAAATCAATTTTGATGACAACCTCAGGAATTTTCGTCCTGCTGATAGCGAAACCTTCCGTTTGCAGGACAAGGCAACTCGCTGGCTTGGTGGTTCCATGGCCGATACCTTTCTTGTAGCACAAGGCAAATCAGAGGAAGAGGTTATGGAAATCAATACATCAATATATGAAGCCATTAAGGAGCTTGAGGACTCTGGCATGATCGCCGGGATCAAATCGATAAGCCAATACCTGCTTTCGCCCAGTCAACAGAGGAAAAATATAAAATTCATCCAACAGCATCCCGATGATTTTGATATAAAACGTATCAAAAAGACGTTTGACACAGCACTGGAAGAAAACGGATTTGAGAAACTGGATCTGTACGACAGATATTTTGAAAGCCTCTCTCAGGTCTTCTCGGCAGAAAAACTCTTTTTTCCATCATCCCTCATGGAAAAAGAGTTCGGGAAGATCATAAATTTGTTTGTCTTTCAAAAGGGTGATAATTTTAAAACGATTACATATATCGCTCCTCCGAAAGATCTCTGGTCACGTTCCGATACAACACTATTTAAAGAAATGATTATCTGGAAATTAGAAGCAAAAGGAATTGACAGAAACAGCTATATCTTGACCGGTCCGAATCTGCTCACTGGAGATCTGAAGAAACTTATTATCAACAATTTTGAATCAGCTATGTGGTTGACATTCTTGTGTATCATCACAGTGCTTTTCATTTATTACCGAAGTCTGAAATTGCTTTTGCTCTGCATATGCCCACTTATGATCAGCCTGGCCACCTTAACAGGCATTATGGTAATTTTTCGTTTGGATTTTAATTTTTTCAACATAATAGTCTTACCCATGATCGTCGGGATTGGTATAGATGACGGGATTCATCTAACCAACACGTTCCGTCAATCCGGTCATTTAGAGATTCCAAAAGAAATGAGTAGAACAGGTCGAGCTGTTGTTTTGACCTCTCTGACCACTATAGCGGGTTTTGGATCTATTACTCTGGCCCATTACCCTGGGTTACAAAGTATTGGATATGTAGCTGTCATCGGCGTCAGTTCCTGTCTTATCGCTTCGATTGTCGTTCTGCCTGCAATTTTTACCATGATCCATAGACGAAAAGAAAATTCTTGCTAATGACTCAGGCTCAAGTGTCAATAGGTATCATTGCCGGTTGAACAGGCTGGCGCCACTTCGGATTCTGCAGGTTTGGCCTGAACGCTTACCAGCGGATTCTTTCCATCAAGACCTTTGGGCAACGGTATCCTAAGGATGTGAGTTATCATCGGAACCAGGTCCAGAGTTGAAGAAGGGCTGTCAAGGAGATGACGGCCGGGGAATATGCGAGCAAGTCCGGGACCGGCTATCCAGAATGAAACAATGGAATCGGCCGGATAATAACTGCCATGGTGACCATACTTGTCGAAATCACGTTCAAAGTAAAACCCTTCTTTATTGATCAACTTGATGTCGGGCGCCGTCTCTTTCGTGTACTGCTTTCTCAGCCCCTGCACTACATATTCCTTCAATTCAAAACTTTTTTCCAGCATACTCAAGGGTTTCAATGCCCGTAGAAATGCCGCATCGTCTTTGATGTCTGTTTGATAGGTGCGCCAGTCGAAAGCCCACCAATGATCCTTTTCCTCCAGTCCATCATATCGCTTACCAGGATACTGGCGTATTACTATTGCATTTATGCACTCCAGGATATCCGCATTTACGAGTAAAAGGTCCACTGCCGGTTTAACATCAGCCAACAATTCGGGGGGATCCATCCAATTTCGGGTTTGGCGATTTTTGAGGTAAATTTCCTTGGTGCAGGCCCCAGGCATAATAATCGCCTCAGCCTGGCGATTGTCCGTTTCCAATCCCGGCAGTTTAAACTGCCCGCGGAGGCTATCGTTGACTGTATCATCTCTAATATGTTTATTGATTTTTGAGAAGCCATGATCTGAAATCAGGAAAAAAATACTATCCTCATAACATTCCACCTCCTTTAAAAACCGGATCAACCTGCCTACCAGCGGATCCAGAACATTTTTAGTATAATACTTCTGCACCTCGTCTAAAGAAGCATTTTGCTTCACTAAATCCCGACTCGGAAAGTGGGAAAAGAGGTCTGTCCCGAGCAATTCCACTACCATGAGATCAGGGATCATGTGCCGATACCGGAAGACTCCCGACAGACTTTTACTATATGACAATACATGGCCTGTGAGAAAGGCGCTGAGTGTCCTGTTATCGATATAGCTACTATCAGGAAACCAGCGTCCGTTACGGAGGAAACCCAGCAATGAAGCGTTTCCCCAGAAGAATGCACCGGATTTCAATGACCAGTCTGCCCCATTGTTTACCATAATCATACTGGTCATGGAATGTTTGCCCGCCTCCCCGACATAGTCGAAGAGTGTTTTGACTCCCCTGGACTTCAGAATGCGATTGATCCGTTGCTGAAAATAGGAAATCATTGTGTGTATTCTGGCGGTGCTTCGATCAAACCAGATGGTGGAAACAACTCCGGTTCGTCCGGGGTAACGCCCGGTGTACATAGAAGTTGTATCCGGCACGGATCCACCGGGGATGGTAGTGAAAACCTCAGGGAGGTAAACATAAGACTGCTTATTTTGAGAACCATTGATAAGTTCTCGAAAATGCGGCAATTCCTCCAGGTTGTTTTCGATAATGCCTCGTTTCAGCCCATGGAATTCGATGATGATTACCTTGGGTTCTGTATTGCCGGCATTCACTATCCTGACTGTCAGCATAAACAATATCAGTATAGCCAAAACCGACAGAGCCGGCTTTTTCAACAAGAAATGGGACATCAACCAGCTTGCTCCCTTTATGCAAAAGTTGTTCTTAATCCACTTTAAAAGCCAAGGTCGTCTTGCTCACCCCGGGCAATAAAATATTCTTGCCTGATAAAAAATATAAGGCCTCGCCCAATCCACCGAAAATCATTGATGCCCATCGATACATTCTTCTGTCTGGAATGGTGTAGCCTCCGATTATTGTTTCAACATTCTTAAAATCAGTAATTGATAGAAGTATCTTCATTGTCTCTGGTGAAAAATCATAGAGATGATATGGTGTATGATAAATATCCAGTTTCCTGCTGAGAGGACCCAGTATCCTGACTATCGGAGTCGTGTGAGGCCAGCGAAGGAGAATAAGTCCACCTGGTTTGAGAATTCTGTTAACTTCTCTCAGCAACACCAGTGGATTGTTAACATGCTCGATGAGATAAAACATGGTAACAACATCAAATGAGTTTTCAGGAATGTCAAGATATTCCAGTGGTTGAGAATATACATGAACACCACATTTGTCCTGTGAATATTGTCTGCCGGTCCCGGATATCTCTACTCCTTCTACCTGCCACCCTCGAGATTTCATCTCATGTAGAAAAAACCCGTATGCACAGCCGACGTCCAGCAATCTCCCCATGCCTGTATTGATTTTGGACTCAATCAAATCGGCGGATTTATTGACGATCGGATTCATCATCTTTTTCCATTTGTCGATTTCTTCGGAATGAACAGGCAGATAATCCTCATAATTTTTTATTAATTCCTGTGCTATTGCACGAGGATGAAGAGACACGAGGCCGCAATTAAGGCAGCGGCAATATTTCCATCTGTCTTTTTGGTGGATAATGCGAAATTTTGAAGCATTGCAAAGAATGCAGTTACTTAATTTTTGCATGGGAACAATCAATCTATTATAGTCATTATGATCAATTCTTTTCTGAAGCCCTCTGCAAATTGTCAAGAAAAATCTCAACCATTTTATTGTGTTTAAGCCTGACCTTTAAACCCCAGAACATTTTTCTGACAAAGCCTTTTGGATTCACAATAATCGTCTGAGTGACTCGAGTGCTTTCATCAATACTTTCAAATTCCCAGATTTCCGTTCCTCCGGCAAAAAAACCGTCCAGGAACTGAAGCCTTATTTTAGTATAGGGGATTACTTCCTCTACCCGTGAGCGCCACTCCAGCTTAAAAATATGATCTATTTTCGTCCTGACCAGGGTCCCTGTCTGATAGGGTAACGGAGGCTCATAAGTTACAATAGTACCTTTCGGACATATCTTTTTGAACATTTCTTCCTGAGTCAGAATCTGAAATATCCTGCTCCTTTCTGCCTGAATCAAGCGGGTATGCTGATTGGCCTCTACTCCACAAATATCATATTCGGAAGATTTGACAGTATATTTCGTGGAACATCCAAATAAACAGAGGATGACGACACAGATTGAAAGGCAAACACGGGCGCGTTTCCTTTGAGGGAACTTGCTCAACAGCGCCTTGCTGCTTCGTTGATCAAGGTGGAAACATATCTTGCAGTTTGAGTTTAACATTTTTTTATGTTAGCTATAAAAAATCAGGCATAATCTTCAAAGGGAAGCAAAATTAAACACAATTAAGAATGTGTTGTAAAGTTTTTTTATGGAAACATGAGGAAAAGTAAATGGAAATCTTGAAGGTCATTTTTTACTGGGTTATGTATCCCTTGACACGTCCTTTTTACCTGATTTTCTTCATATTTAATACTTTTGTATTAGGTCTGATTGTCATCATGATTTCCACGTTCGATCATAATGGAAACATAGTCCATTACATAGGCAGGTTCTGGTCTCTGCTTAACATCTTTCTCGCAGGTACGAAAGTAAAGATCAGAGGCATGGAAAAGATAGACAAATGCAGTAATTACATAGTCATGTCGAATCATCAGAGTTTGTTTGACGTCTGGGCCCTGATAGGGAAACTGCCTCTTCAGATCCGATGGATTGTAAAAAAAGAGATAAGAAAAGTTCCTGTCTTTGGATATGCCCTTGAAAAAATGGGACATATATACATCGACAGACATAATAGAAAAAATGCATACATTGGCCTGGAAGCTGCCGCTCAAAAAATTAAAAAAGGAACTTCTATTATTATTTTCCCAGAGGGGACAAGAAGTAAAAATGGCCGTTTGCAGAGATTCCGCTTGGGTGGGGCAACTTTGGCCATAAGATCAGGTGTCCACATTTTACCGGTAACCATAAACGGAGGTCGTTTTGCACTTCCTAAGGATACTCTGGACATGATGCCGGTGAAGATGGAAATTATTATAGGTGATGCGATTGATCCTTGTCGATTTGACAAAAACAGCAGTGGAAAATTGACGGCTGTTGTAAAATCCGCTATAGAAAAAAATCTTGATCTAAAGTATGGCTCACTTATACAGGTAGAAAACACTGCTCGAAAGAACTAAATGAGAAGCCACAAACTTGACAGTCCAATTTCCTATTATGCAATCTTCTTGCTTGTCAGGTACATGCCCACCAGACTATGCCGCTGGTTGGGAAAAATCGTGGTATTGCTGGTTCATGCATTTTCCCGCAGGGATCGCTATGGATTAGCATGTAATCTGTCAATGGCCATGAACAAGCCGATGGACGATCCATCTATCAGAAAAATCGTTCGTCGGACTTACATAAACTATGGTCAGTATATGGTGGATTTCTTCTTAATACCCCAGCTCCCACCAAACAAAATCAGAAAGTTTTTTGTTTATATTAAGGGAGAAGAAATTCTTAAAAAGGCTTTGGAAAAAGGAAAGGGGGTAATTTTTCTGACAGCTCATATCGGCAACTGGGAAATTGGCGAGAGTATATTGCGACTTCTAAATTACCCTATGGCAGTGGTTACCATGGCACACAATTCTACAACCACAAATGCCCTAGTTAATCACCTGAGAAAAGACAATGGAATAAGAGTGATCGAGATGGACCATCAATCTCCTTTCTCCGGCATCGAAATTATGCGATACCTTCGCAATAATGGAATTGTAGCTATGCTTGGTGACAGGGATTTTTACGGACGTGGCCGATCAATTACCTTCTTCGGCAAGAAAGTTATTTTCCCAATTGGACCTGTTATCATGGCCATGAAAACAGGGGCAGCAGTTATTCCTTCGTTTGTTCTAAAACAGAAGGATGGCAGATATGCAGGTGTGCTGGAAGAGCCCATACACCTTTCTCAAAATGGAAACCTGGATGATGACATCGAAGAAAATCTTGGCAAAACAGCTCGCATATTTGAAAAATATATCCGCCGTTACCCAGACCAATGGTATTGCCCGGATCCCATCACAGAAAGGACAGCGAAATGAAACTCCTGATAATTGCCCCCAAATGGCCTGAAGGAAGTCTTTGGGGACAGATTTATTTTCGTTTCCCTTACCTTGCTTTGACAACTTTGGCTGCCCTGACCGGTGAGGACTGGAAAGTTTCTATTATTGATGAAAATGTGGATACCATCGATTTTTCTGATTTGCCGGATCTTGTCGCCATCACCATCATGACACCTTTAGCCAAGAGGGGATATGAAATTGCCGACTCCTTCAGGAGAAAAGGGGTGTCTGTCGTATTAGGAGGCATTCATCCCACTATGATGAACGATGAAGCCAAAATCCATGCAGACTCGGTAATCATAGGCGAGGCTGAAACAACCTGGCCTCTTGTGCTTTTAGATTTTAGACGCGGCAAACTAAAACCTTTTTATGAACCCGCAAATTTCTGCAGTCTAAATAAGCTTGCTATCCCGAAACGAAATCTTTTAAAGAGAAAAGCATATTTTTTTACTAACACGATACAAACTACCCGTGGATGTCCCTTTAACTGTGAGTTTTGTTCAGTTACTTCCTTTTACGGCAGAACTTACCGCGTAAGGCCGGTAGAAGATGTCATCAATGAAATTGGCTGTGTAGAAAAAGGATTCATGTTCTTCGTCGATGACAACATTGTAGGGAAACCCTTGTATGCAAAAGAGCTTTTCAGGGCGCTTATCCCACTGAAAATCAAATGGTTCAGTCAAGCTTCTCTGACTATTGTCAAAGACAGAGAACTTTTGAAGCTGGCGCAGAAAAGCGGGTGCAGGGGGCTTTTTATAGGATTTGAATCACTGTCACAGGAAAATTTGCGGGCAATGGGAAAATCAGCCAACACTGCAAGTAAATATAAGGATGCCATTAAAATGCTTCATAATCACGGAATAGGCATCCAGGGATCATTCATTTTCGGCACGGATTATGACGACAGTTCCGTCTTTTCTGATGTGTTGCGTTTTATCGAAAAGACTCATATTGAGGCAATCCTGTTTTCGATTTTGACGCCCTTTCCTGGAACACGGATTTACGAAACTATGCTGAGGGAAAACAGAATAATCGATACGAACTGGGAAAAGTACGACATGAATCATGTTGTGTTCAGGCCTAAAAAAATGACCCCGAAAGAATTACAAAAAGGTTTTAACTGGGCATACAGGAGATTATACGAACATCGATCAATCTTGAAAAGACTATTTCCTTTCAATAGAAACAGTCTGTTTTATGGTGTACAGAATTATGGCTTTCGGCAGGCATGGAAAAAGACTCTAAGGAATATGCCATGAAAAAAAGTCTCTTAAAAAGATATGCTGTTTTCATATTCTCTAGCCTGATCCTGTTTCTGAATCCGTGCCATGTTTTTCCGTCCGAAAGCAATTTGCATACGGAATCGGAATTGATCTGGGTAATAAAAAACATGAAAAATAAGGAAAAAAGTCTGAAAACGCTGACGGCAAAGTTCGCGCAAATCAAAAACACCAGGTTACTCAAGGAACCATTGTATTCCGAAGGAATAATCTATTTTGATTCAGAAGGCAAAATGCTCTTTGAAGTTACCAGCCCATCATCTGTAATGGTGCTTATAAAAAGTGGATTGCTTCTTATCTATTACCCTGATATATCAAAAACAAAAGAAAAATATATTGGAAGCAATTTTTTTAAAAAATATCTCAGTATCGGCCAGTCCATAGAAGAATTTCGGAAACAATACTCAATCCAGCTTGTTTCAAAGACTAATTCAGGCAACTATCATCTGAAATTGATCCCTAAAAATAAGGCGATTGCAAAACGAATCGATATGATCGAAATAGAAGTGAAGCCTGCACAGTGGCTCCCGGAAAAAATTTGTTTTAAGGAACAGGAAGGTGATTATACCTCCATACATCTTGAATTTACTTCAATTAATAAGCCCCTGCCGGCGGGAATCTTTCGAATAAATGCTGCTGAATAAAATAAAAATAATCAAGAAACTTTTTAAGAAAGGAGAACAGCAATGAAAAAACTTGTTCACATTTTTAGTTGTTTCTTTTTAGTTTTAATACTTTTCGTTCCATTTAATGATGCGTTGTCGTGGGTAAAGAATTCGGATGGCATTCAATTATCGAAAGACGAAGTGCCAATATTGATTACTGCTAATTCTTCTTCGTCTGATAAGCCGGATATATATGAACAGGCAAAGACGTTGTTTAAGGAAAAGAAGTATGATGACGTAATCACGCTTTTGTCAGGCTCATGTTATAATAATCCCACAAATGTTGAACTAAATACTTTGTTAGCCAAAGCTCAAGTAGAAAAATGTGCCATCTTAAAAGAAAAGGGAGATAAGTCTTATAAGGCGATTATCAAGCAACCATATATAACAGGCGTAAGGCTTCATAAAACGATCGGACCCCGTCCTGAATTTTACTATATCGTAGCCAAAAGTCTCTTAATCAATGGCAGAAGTAGTAGAGCAAAAAAAACGATTAAGAAAGCCTTATATTATGAGCCAAATAATGCTGATTATCTTATTGTTTTGGGTGACGCGTATTGTGTACAAGCAGAATTGAGAAAAAACGACGAAGATCGATACTATGCAAACCAATTATTCTCTAAAGCTAAAGATGCATATAATAATGCTTTGAAAACAAGAATGGATGATAAAGAATTTAGAACTATTGTTGAAAACAAAATCGAACAATTATCAGAAAAAGCAAGAAAATAGTTAACATTGAGAATCTGATTTGAAACATAGACCAATCTTTTTATTCCCAGGCCAGGGATCTCAGCATGTTGGCATGGGATTCGACCTGTATCAGACCTATCCGGAAGCCCGGGAAATATTTGACCATGCCGACAGGCTTCTCGGTTTTTCCTTAAGCCGTCTCTGCTTTGAAGGTCCAGAAGAAGAACTGAATCGTGATCTTAATGCCCAACTTGCCGTTTACACTGTCAGTTGTGCTCTGACTGACATACTAACGACACAAAATATTTTCCCCGATGTGGTTTCGGGTTACAGTTCAGGTTTTTACTCTGCTGCTTATGCAGCAGGTTGTTTTGATTTTGCTGCTGGTCTTCATATCGTGAGACGAGCCAGTGAAATTATTCTTGATGAAGGCCAAAAAATAGAAGGAAGTATGGCTGTCATCTTCGGGCTTTCTCTCGAAGAAGTGAAACATATCTGCCGGCAAGCAGGGGACGTCGAAGTCGCTATCATTAACACACCGTGCCAGATTCTCATTTCCGGTATCGGTTCGTCTGTTACGAAAGCAATGGAAATCTCTCTCAGCGAAGGAGCTCTAGATGCCTACAATATATCTGTTGCTACTGCCTATCATTCTCAATTTATGGTAAAGAGTGGTGTACGTTTTTCAAGAGAACTCAGAACCGTCCACTTGAATGGCCCTCAACTACCTCTTATATCTTACTTGTCCCTGGATGCTCTGCTCGACGAAAGGGAATTAAAAAACATAATGGCTGCTCAGTTGAGTTGTCCCGTCTTGTGGGTTGATTTGATTAAAAAACTAAGCATGAACAACAAATTATTTGTTGAAGTCGGACCCGGCGCGACGCTCTTCAGGGCTGTCAGGTGGATAGACAGAAATATTAAAATTATGAACACAACGAATAATGAGAAGCTGTTAGAGGTGATAGACAAGTTGACATGACCAATAATTACATCTACGACATTTCCGTTATTGAAGAAATACTTCCGCACAGAAGCCCCTTTCTATTTGTAGACAGGGTTATTAATTTTAAAGTGGGAGAGAAAATCCTTGCCGAAAAAGATCTCTTGCATGATGAATCCTTTTTTACCGGCCATTTTCCAGGACAGCCAATAATGCCTGGAGTTCTTGTTTCAGAGGCACTGGCGCAAACAAGTGGACTTCTTATCGGACTTACACGGGAAAAAGAAGGTATGTCCATGGGAGAAAAAAAGATGAATCTTTTTCTTGCCAATGTAGACATTAAATTCTTCACCCCCGCTAAACCGGGAGATACTCTCCGTCTGGAGGCAACCATCCAGAAGCAATACGGAAGTTTATTCCTTTTCAAGGTCGATGCATTTGTGGGAACTAATCCTGTTGCTAAAGGGACCCTGACTCTGTCTGAGAAAAAATAAGAGGTTTTTAAAAAACCGGGAGAATATGGTTTCAAGAGCGAATCAAGATTCTTGCTGTCACATACACTTACAGTATGGAGCAGTGGGCATAAGCACTAACTTATTTCACCAGCGTGAACTGGTTTTATGTATCCAGAAGAATCATTCCGCATATCTTTCGCACAGAAGGAGAAGAGTTACTAATGAGGCCATAATCATTTAGACATTCATTTGTATTAAAAGAAAGATTCATAAGGCCTAAGGAATTTTAGTGTCTAAATAACAACGCTCGGATTAGTAATATGCCCAGTAAATCACGCCAAGTATCGCTGTAGGGTTAATTAAAGGCTGTGAAAAAGCACTGTAATTCCAGGCAGAAATTACAGTGCAGAGCAGCCCTGACGCACGTCTTTTTGTCTATTTGTAATATATTGTTATTGTACAAGAAAAATCCAAAATTAATTGATTCTAAAAATAACGTTTTGCGCTATTTTACCACCACCCAGTCTCTCCACCATCAAGCGGGATAGTGTTAACTGCCATTATATTAACCACTTAGTTTATCTCCTATAGAAAGGGGAGTGTCAGGATGAGGGAAATTTCATGCGTCTGGGCTGTGCAGAGCGGATCTTGATATTTTACTTATTAGCTGCTATAATTAATAATTATAGTTAAATTACGATCAAGGCGTGGCTTAATTAATAGTTGTTTGGGGGTTAGGGAGCAGCGGATACTAATCCACGACTTTTCCCTAACTGAATTTTAGCCCAATTAGGGTAATAAGCATGGAGAAAAATATATGAAAAATTATTTTGCGGCAATATCATGTTTTATGCTTTTAGTGATGGCTTCAGGGTGTACCACAATATATGGTGCGGCTGTAGATGAACGCAATGTTCGCACAATTTCCAGCGACACAAAAATTAAAGCTTTAATCTTAGATGCATTTCTTCAAGATAAAATTATAAAGACTTTTGATATATCCATATCCTGCTATTATGGCCATGTATATCTGATTGGTGAGTACGAT